>CAYZAF010000497.1:0-1947 GCA_964476435.1 uncultured Syntrophaceae bacterium | reverse complement strand
GCGACGGGACCAACGTGGAAGACAGGAGGACCCAACTGGTCTTGACCCTTCTGGTCGTGGGGGAGGAGGCGGGCGAGCTTCAGACCGCTTACGAAGCCATAGGCGGCTTCTGCGGCTTCGAGTTCCTGTCGGATGAGCGGGTGGAGAGGTTCGTGCGAGCCACAGTCGGGAGGCTATCCGGTCTTCTCGGCGCCGTCGAGGCGCCGAGGGGTACGAGAACGGTCGTCCTCGCGTCCGAGGCAGGAGGCACCATGATACACGAGGCCATAGGACACGGTCTCGAGGCCGACCTTGCCATGGAGGGTCTCTCGTGTTACAAGGGCATGATCGATAAGCGGATCGCCGGCCCCCTCATCAATGTCGTCGACGACAAGACACTCCCGTTCAAGAGGGGGACGTACGCGTTCGACGATGAAGGCACACCTTCGGAAAGGACCGTCCTCGTGGAAAACGGCGTATTAAAGAACTACCTCTTCGACCGGTTTCATGCCATGAAATACCATGTCCCTTCCACCGCCAACGGGAGGCGCGAGTCCTTCCGACACAAACCAATCCCCCGCATGAGCAACACTATGATCCTCCCAGGGCCTGACGACCCCGCAGCCATCATCTCTTCCGTCGACGACGGGCTGCTCGTCAAGAAGATGGGTGGTGGACAGGTAGACACGGTGAGGGGCGACTTTGTCTTCGAGATTCAGGAAGGATACGTCATCGAGAAAGGCACGGTCGGACCGATGGTGAGAAATGCCACCATGATGGGAAATGGCCCTAAGGTCCTCATGGATATCGATATGGTGGGCATTGATCTCGGCTTCGGCATTGGCACGTGCGGCAAGGATGGCCAGGGAGTACCCGTGGCCGATGCCCAGCCCACGATCAGGATACCGGAGATTGTAGTGGGAGGCAGAGGGCAGTGACCCCCTGCTTTAAGGATGCTTTCCCGGACGGGAATCGGTGAGTCGCCTTTAGCTTTCGCGAGCCTGTCCCGGACTTCTCATAAGAAAACCTTCTTGCCCCTTAAAGACGATGGACAGTCTTCCGAAAATTCCTCTTCCTCCAGAAGCCGGGAAGCCTCCACGGCAATCTCCAGCTTGTGCCTGACGTCAGCCGTGTGAGCTTCAAGCTCTTTAAGTTGGCCTTCATACCTCTCGATGAGCCATTGAAGATCTGAGAGGAAGCGCTTTTCCCCCCGAGGAGGGGATGACATAATGTCTTCCAGGGGAGTCTGAACGTTTTCTTGCTCAGCCGCCCCCCCATTCGTTCCCATGGAGTCCGACAACTGCGCGCGCGTTCGTGGCAGGTGTCTTCGTCTGACCCCCTTGATGAACCTCCCGGCGAAGACCCCCATAGGGAAAGATATGAGTAACCATATTGCCAATGCCAGCAGGATGAGTTTCATGATCCTACCCGGTTCGCATAGGAGGCCGTTGCTCTCTTACGCAGAGGTCCATGGCCGGGCTTAGAGGGGGCCAATCGAATGGCCCGTCGGAGTTTTCCGGACGGCCGGAAAGCCAGTAAGCCCGAGGAGCCGAACCGCCGACGTGCTATTCCATTCATGCCTCCTAATCCTTCAATCCTTGATGAATCTTTCCAGCCTATTCTCTGGAGCCATTCCTGTCGCCGAATTTGTCGGCCTGACTTTTCCCCTCTCCCATAACCGATAGATTGTAAATCTGGATACCCTGAGCATCGCTACGACTTCCGACACCTTAGTAGAGTTCCTCCACACGTGCCTTTTGTATCATAATGTCTTTAGGCTAGTCAATTTATTAAGAAATATTTGAATACCCTGGAAGCGTGAGCCCCTTAAAAAGGACGGGGGAATGGCTGCGCGCATTCTAGAGGGTGATATTGAGAAATTCAAGGGCAGCGAGGTGGTGAAGAAGGCTTACATGGGCGGGTAAGTCTGTCCGAAAAAGGAAAAGCCCTCCAATTGGCTGGCAAGAG
>CAYZAF010000496.1:0-4035 GCA_964476435.1 uncultured Syntrophaceae bacterium | reverse complement strand
ATCCAGGTCCGTTTCTCCGGGCTTGATGCCGGTCAGCTCTTGCGCCGCGTCGAGCACGCGAGGCGCGCCGCGAACGTGGCAGGCAGTGCCCATGCAGATATGAATCTCGTGACGTCCCTTCGGGACCAAGCTGAAGGCCTTATAGAAGGTAGCTATGTGCTGTATCCGCGTCATGGGAACCTGCAGCTTCTCGGCTACCCTCTCGATCGCTTCCTTGGGGAGCCAATGGTTCGCTGCCTGGATCTCCAGCAATACCTGAATGAGCGAACTGGCTTCACCGTGGTGTTTATCAATGATCTGATCGATCTTCTCCCTGTCCATAGCCCCTTGTCCTAATCTCCCTCTTTCGCGCGCTTTACGCGAGGGCGTAGCGCTTCCTGCTTTCGTCATACCTCACCAGTCGATGCCTCGATGAGGTACTCAGGTGTTTTGACACTTCAGACGGCGTGAGGCCCAAGCCTTGGGCGATCTCCCCGGTCGTCAAGGGCCCTTTCCGCAGCAAAGAGACAATCTGACCTATTGCCAGCTTATCTGCGATTGTCTCTTTGAATAGCCGGTCCAGCTCGTCGCTGGCAAAGTACTTATAGTACTCCTCTTCCGACATGGGTGGCAGTCTCAGCCTCTCCCTCTCCACCAGCCTGATGTAAGGGATGAGCGCTGTAACCGCTTCAAGCTTCGATTTCAATCCGGTCTCGTCCAGGCCTTCACTCTTGCCGAGGGGCCCCAGTTCCTTGATCTTCTTGATAAACTCATTGACCGATTCGACGAAAAGACCCGCTTCTGCGCCGGACATGAACTGGATCCTCAGCCTTTCCGGGTTCAGACCTATGTGCTCCATGGTTTTTCTGCATATGTTCACCATGGTCAACGCATGGTAGTTCCCATGGGTAATGTAATTGCATTCGTTCAGGTGGCAGGCGCCGATGAATATGCCGTCCGCTCCCCGCGAGAAAGCCCGGAGCACGTGCGACATGTCGACTCTCCCGGAGCACATGACGCGAATGAGCCTCATTTCGGTTGTATATTGAAGTCTGGAAACTCCAGCCAGGTCAGCAGCGCCGTATGCTCACCAATGGCATACAAAGCCCAGAATTCTCGGTTTAAACTTGACTGCCGCGCTCATCCGGTATTCCCTCCTTTCCTCGCAATCCCTGCCGTATCATGTGGATGGCCTTATACATTTCCAGCGGCCGCCTCTTTTTGCTGCGCCGCTTCCTCCTCTGGCAGGGCAGCGTCGATCTCACTCATCAGCTCGTCATCGGTAAAGTGCTTGAGACAGATGGCGTTTGTCGCGCACTTCGTGTTGCAGAGCCCGTCGCCCTTGCACAGGACAGGATTTACCCTGGCCTTTCTTCCGGCAGGCGAATCGTAGAACTCTATGGCCCCGTACGTACACGCGGTGATGCATGCCCCGCAAGAGACGCACCGATTCTCATCCACGACGCACACGGAGCCGGAGGCGACGACCGTATCGCGCGACAGAAGCGTCAAGACCCGGCCCGCAGCCCCATAAGACTGGTTGATGGTCTCCTGCATGAACTTGGGATAGTGGGCGAGTCCGCAGAGATATACGCCGTCAGTCGCAAACTCGACAGGTCTCAGCTTGACGTGAGCCTCCTTGAAAAAGCCGTCCGGGGAAAGAGTGACCTTGAACAATCCGGCTATCTCCTTCGTTGCGGCGGAAGGGATCACTGCGGCAGCCAGGGCAAGGACGTCGGCATCCAACTCGAGCTTCTTGCCCAGGATATAGTCCGTGGCCGTAACCTTGAGCACGGATCTGCCGTCCTCAGCCTCGCCGGGTTCCACGGAAGGGGGATCCTCCGGCTCATAGCGGATGAACCTGATGTCTTTGCTCGCCGCTTCGCGGTAGTAATCCTCTTTGAACCCATAGGTCCTCACATCGCGGAAGAGGATGTAAATATCCATGGCGGGGTTCCGCTCTTTGAGGAGCAACGCATTCTTCACGGACTCGCTGCAGCACAGTCTGCTGCAGTAGTTCCTCTCCTCGTTTCTGCAGCCCACGCATTGGATCATAACGAGACTCTGGGCGTTCACCACCTTTTCGTCTCCCCGGGCGATGCGCTCCTCCAGCTCGAGGTGGGTCACAACCCTGTCATCCTCTCCGTAGAGGTATTCGGTGGGTGTATAGACCTCGGCGCCTATGGCAATGACGGCGGCGCCGTGCTTGATCTCCGTCATCCCCCTGTCGGACGAAATCCTCGTGACGAAATTCCCCACATAACCCGTTGCGCTGGTGATGGTCGCATCCGTATAGACATGGACCAGGGGGTGCTGATAAACCTTGCGCGTCAGATCCTGCAGATAGGCCTGGACATCCAGCCCTTCCAGGGTGAAGTGGATCTTTCGCGCCACGCCCCCTAAGTCTTTCTCCTTCTCGATCAGGTACACCTCATGCCCCTGCTTGGCTATGGAGAGGGCAGATGTCATGCCCGCTATGCCCCCTCCGATTACCAGGGCCCTTTTGTCCACAGGGAGGTCGTATTCCTGCAAAGGCTCCAGATGGCAGGCCCGGGCAACCGACATGCGGATGATGTCCTTTGCCTTTTCGGTGGCGTCTTCCTTCTCCTTCGAATGGACCCAGGAGTCGTGCTCCCTGATATTCGCCATCTCGAAGTAGTATTGATTGATGCCCGCCTCCCTCAACGTATCGCGGAAGAGCGGCTCCAGGGTCCTGGGGCTGCAGGCAGCGACGATCACGCGATTGAGCCCCTTCTCCTTCGTTATGTCGGTGATCTCTTTTGCGGAGTTCGTGGCGCATGAGAATACCTGGTTTTGGGCGTGGACCACATTGGGCAAGGTCTTGCAATACTCAACGGTGTCGGGAACATTGACCACGGCGGAGATGTTGGCCCCGCAATGGCAGACGAAGACCCCTATCCTGGGCTCCTCCTGAGAGACGTCCCTTTCCTCCGGGTATATCCTTTCTTTGGTGAGCCGCCCCCGCCGGTAGTCGAGGAGCTCGCCTATTTGGGAGGCGGCCCCGCTCGCGCTGAACACGGACTCTGGGATATCGACCGGACCTTGGAAGCCGCCGCTCACAAAGATTCCCGGTCTGTTGGTCGCCATAGGATTGACTTCTTCGATTTTGCAGAAATGGTGGGGGTTGAGCTCAACGCCGAATTTCTTTGCCTCCTCCAGCACACCCACCGGCGGATTCAGCCCGACGGAGAGCACCACCATGTCGAACTCTTCCTCTTTTACCCCTTCGTCGGTAGTGGAATACCGTATGAAGACGTTCTTCGTGACCGGGTCCTCTCTTACGATGGATGTGTAGCTTCTGAAGAAGCGCACATCGGAAAGGTTCTCAGTTCTCTGGTAGTACCGCTCGAAGTCCTTTCCATACGAGCGGACATCGTTATGGAATATCGTGCAATGCGCGTCCGGGTGGTGATCCTTTGTCAGGATCACCTGTTTCTGCGTGTACGTGCAGCAGACGGCCGAACAGTAGCTGTTTCCCCCCTCGAGGACCTGGCGGGAGCCCACGCATTGGATCCAGGCGACATTATGGGGATGCTTCAAGTCGGAGGCACGCCGTATCTCACCCTGGTACGGCCCTGTGGAGGAGAGGAGCCGCTCATAGTCCATGCTCGTTACCACGTTCTGGAAGTCTCCGTAGTGGTACTCCGCCCTCACTTTGGGGTCAAAGGGCTCAAGGCCCGAAGAGAGGACGACGGCAGCCACTTGTATCTCTACCTTCTCTGCCGCCTGGTTAAAGTCTATGGCCTCGTTCTTACAGACCCCCTCGCAGATGCGGCATTTCTTCTCCTTCAGGTAGAGGCAGCTTTCGTCGATATACGCGACGAGCGGAATGGCCTGAGCGAAGTATATGTGGACTGCCTTGTTCGGCGATATCTCCTGGTTGAATTGATCGGGATACTTGACAGGACAGTACTCTGCGCAGCTCGTACAACCCGTGCACTTCTCCTCCAGGATATACCGTGGCTTCTTCGTAAGCGTTACCGTAAAGTTACCGACCTCGCCTTCGATACGGTCAACCTCCGTATACGTGAGGAC
>CAYZAF010000495.1:0-2149 GCA_964476435.1 uncultured Syntrophaceae bacterium | reverse complement strand
AGCACATCGTGAAGGCCCTCCAGAGTACGTACTGGAGGATAAGCGGACCGAAGGGGGCGGCCTCCCTCCTGGGCCTCAAGACATCCACCCTGCGCTCGCGGATGGAGCGACTGGGGATCAAGAAGACGGTCGCTCAAAAGGTGGGGGGATAGGGCTGGCGGGGTTTCCGGGCGTCCGGCCAACCGCATGTATCATCCCGAAGCATTGCCCAAGCCGGAATCGACCGTTGTTTCGCCTGGCAATTCCGACGTAAGCAGCGTGGCTCGCTAAGGCCTTGGGTCAGGTATAGACCCTGAAGCCCCGGAGCATTGTGCTGTACACACTTCTTTCCGTACTCCTCGAAGCATTCAGCGTGGACTTAACAGAAGAATGCATTTGGCGATCGATAGTTGTTCGTCCCATTTGCTGCATGACCACGCCCGCCCAGTTGATTTTGCCGCAGACTCCAATTACTATACTTGAGCATATGAATCATGCGGAGCCACCGCATAAGGGAGCAGGAGAGATGCCTGAGAATGTGTACGAATGCCCGTTTTCCCACAGAGAATGCAGGAATTGCCCCATTTACAGGGGAAGACACAGCTATATTGTCCCCAAGGACGGGGACGAGACCCCCCAGCCGAGGATAGTGAAGAAGCCTGATGACTGGCAGGCAAGATTCAAGGAAGTGCTGCAGAACAAGGATGACGAAGTGCCGAAGCCCGAAAAGGCCTTGCACATAAGGCCGCGGAAGAAGAGCGCGGACGGAGACGGAAAGAAGAGAAAAGAATACAGGATCAGCCTTAGGGTCCTCGACAGGGAGACGGGTGAGACGAGGGCTTGCACCGTCTCGGAAGCGAGCAAGTGGGATTGGGATAACCGGCAGAAGGTGCGGTCCATCGGCCCCTGGCACGTTTACAGCTTCGAGAGGCTGCTCGCAATCCTCGCCGAAAAGGCCGAGGCCGGTTGCGAGGAAGTCGAGTTGACAGAGGCACCTTTCTATATGGGGTCCTGAAAACCGGATTCAGTTCTTTTTACCGAAAAAAGGCATCACAGACGCGACCCGTGCAATACCCGCCTGTCGGTTCGGGCTGCAATTAACTCCGATGGGCATCTTCCCAAAGGCGTTGCAGATTCCGTTTCGTCAAGCCACAACACTGAAAAGCTGAACCGGCTCTTTTGCGGGCTCCGTAAAACCCCTTCCCCGCCTCATTCCACGGAAGACCTTGTTTTCGGTACTTGACAATTGTGTCGGCTGATATACAATTGGGGAGAGGGTGACCCGAAAAAGCTCAACCGTCCGCGAGAAGGGGGCGGAAAGGCGTGGGCCTTCGAAGGAGAAAATGGCGGAGCTGCCGAAGGATGAACCTTTGGTGAACTCCGCTTTTTTCTTTCCATGAGGACTATTTCTCTGGATGGTCCATGGGGGGCCAGATTATGAGATGGGGTTTCCAGAAGATGCCGTCATGAAGCCTCCGGTGGTGCATGACCACCCGCCGGAGGCTTCTTCCAGATTGCCGTGTATCGAAGTTTCCCCGGATAAAGATAAGGAGCGCGCGCCATGGCAGGCGGCAATCCGGAAAGCTAAATCTGATGACCGATGACAAGGAGGTATGTGATGGAAACAAGGAAAGAGTTTCTCGAAGCCGTGATGAAGATGGCAAACCTGAAAGATATAGCGCAGGCGAATGACGCAGCCACGGCGGTGATTTCGCTTACGAAGCTCATCATCGGAGAGGACCTATCCCAGAAGATCGCAGACGCGTCACCACCCGATCTCCGTGAGGGTTGGGAATCTATCAAGGTCGCCCAGGAGGACTATACCGGGCGTGACGAGCGCCTATTCGAAACGGGCGAGACCGATTTGGAATTAGAGAGGGAAAGACAGTTGAAGGTAGCCTCCGAAAGTCATTAGCAAAAGGTGACGAGTTCGTGCTTTAACCGTCCTTTCAGCCACTTGAGACCGTCAACTTTGTGTGTGACCTGCGAAGCTGTATTGTCCGGCAACGCGTTTCATTGTCATGGGGCATGGAACTTGCCTCTTCTTGATTTCACGCTAACGCACACGTATACTTTTGTCCAGGCGATGGGGTTCGCCGTAACCGCCCTAAAAGAGGCTGATGACTCCTACCAAGATCCACCTCTTTCGGGGCGAGGACACCGATAGAAT
>CAYZAF010000494.1:0-4302 GCA_964476435.1 uncultured Syntrophaceae bacterium | reverse complement strand
TATGGCGTCATTTCGATCTTGCGGGATGCGCAAGGATAGACATGATCGTTGACCGGGGGGACATCCCCCAGGTGATCGATATCAACACCTCTCCCGGCATGACTGAGACGTCGCTCGTGCCAAAGGCGTGGGAGCGTCTCGGCAGGACGTTCGATCAATTGGTGGAGGAAATCCTGCAAGGAGCAGGTCTCAAGGCATGAAGCGCAGCCTGTATCTTCTTTTTCTCATCCCAGTGTGCCTTCTCGCGGTGCTCACCGTCATGTATCTTATCTCCCGCACCGAGCCCGTCTTTCTCCTCAAAAACATCAAGATCAGGGGCGCCTGCCAGCTCAAGGAGTCGGAGATTCTCACGAAGATATACCCTTTTCTGAAAGGCAGCATATTCGAGACCGACATGGGGAAGGTCAAGGAGGCCATCGCGGCCCATCCCTTCGTCAAGGAGGTGCGGGTCAAGAGGATCTACCCCTTTTCGATCCTCATCGACATCAAAGAGAGGGTTCCTTCGGCCCTCTGGGTGGGCCCTGAGGGCACCATCCGAATCCTCGACGAGGACGGCAGGCCGTACAGGAGCCTCATGAAGGGCTGCGTAAAAGGCCTCTTCGTGATCAACGGAGGCCAGGGGAACGACGCACGGAGCATCTTCAGAGAGGTATCGGGATGGGACCGGGAGGGCATCATACAGAAGGAGACCATCTCCGAGGTGGTCTATTGCGACGGCAACATGACCCTCTTCAGCGTCGAAGACGGGGTAGAGATCGTTCTCGGAAAAGAGGACCAGGGGGAGCGGCTCAAACGGGCAGTCGCGGTCCTCGACGACGCGAAGAGGAGGGGCCTTCTCATCAAGTGCATTGACGCGCGCTTTGAAAAGGGCGCTATCGTGAGAGAGAGGAAAGGGTGACATGGCAGACCTAGGGACATTCCTCGTGGGCCTCGACGTGGGCAGCACCAAGACATGCGTGGTGGTCGCGCGGATTGTCGATGACAGGGTGAATATCGCAGGAATAGGCTCTCATCCGTCCACGGGACTGCGCAAAGGGGTCGTCGTCAATATAGACAGCACGGTCAACTCCATCAAGAAGGCGCTGGAAGAAGCGGAGTTGATGGCGGGGATCAAGATCACGGGCTGTGTAGCTGGCATTGCGGGGGCTCACATCAAGAGCTTCAACAGCACCGGCGTCGTCGCCGTAAGAGAGAAAGAGGTGCGCAAAGATGACATAACGAGGGCCATCGACGCTGCCAAGGCCGTGGCCATCCCTGCAGACAGGGACCTCCTCCACGTGATCCCGCAGGAATATATCGTTGACGACCAGGACGGTATAAAGGACCCCGTGGGAATGAGCGGGGTGCGGCTCGAGGTCAAGGTGCACATCGTTACCGGCTCCATCACTTCTGCCCAGAATATCGTGAAGTGCTGCTACCTTGCGGGCCTTACGGTGGATGACCTCATTCTCGGCCAGCTCGCCTCTGCCGAAGCCACCCTTACGCCCGAGGAGAAGGAGATCGGCGTGGCCGTGGTCGACATCGGGGGCGGGACAAGCGATATCGCTGTGTACGCCAACGGGAGCATCAGACACACCTCCATTCTGCCCCTGGGGGGCAATCATATCACGAACGACATCGCCATAGGCTTGCGAACGCCCATCGACGAAGCGGAGAAGATAAAAAAGAAGTACGGGTGTGCCCTCTCGAAGATGGTGGGCGTCAACGAGACCATCGAAGTACCCACAGTGGGCGGAAGAAAACCGAGAACATTGATGCGCAAGACCCTTGCGGACATAATAGAGCCCAGGGTAGACGAGATCATCACCCTGGTCCATGAGGAAATCAAGAAGTCGGGGCATGAGAAGCTCCTGGCGTCGGGCGTTGTGCTGACGGGCGGATGCGCCAACCTCGAGGGACTGGTCGAGCTGGCGGAAGGCGTCTTCAGCCTGCCGGTAAGGCGGGGCTTCCCCATCGGGATAGGGGGCCTCGTCGATGTGGTGAACAACCCCATATACGCCACGGGAGTGGGCCTTATTCTGCACGGATTCCAGGAGAACAGGTGGAAGAAAGGCGGCTACGAGAGACGGGAATCGCTCATGAAACTACTCGATCAACGATTCATGAAAAAGGTAAGGGAGCTCTTCAAAGAAATCTTCTGAGGGGGAATGAAATGTTCTATATGGATGAGAGCAATGGGTTTTCTGCAAAGTTGAAGGTCGTCGGCATAGGCGGTGGGGGCTGCAACGCCATCAATAACATGGTGGAAGGCGGTCTCCAGGGGGTGGACTTTGTCGCGGTGAACACAGACATCCAATCCCTTGCCTCCAACAATGCGCCCGTTAAGATACAGATAGGGAAAATGGTAACGAGGGGGCTCGGTGCAGGCGCCAATCCCGAGACGGGGAGACAGGCCGCACTCGAGGATAGGGAGCAGATCGCCGAG
Organism: uncultured Syntrophaceae bacterium; assembly: GCA_964476435.1. Lineage (GTDB taxonomy): Bacteria > Desulfobacterota > Syntrophorhabdia > Syntrophorhabdales > WCHB1-27 > CAVVNC01. Next base: position 1,877 of record CAYZAF010000494.1, on the reverse strand, counting down.
CAGCTCAAGGGCGCCGACATGGTCTTTATTACCTGCGGCCTCGGCGGAGGCACGGGTACAGGCGCATCCCCCGTGGTTGCGGAGGTGTCGAAGGAACTGGGCGCTCTGACGGTGGCTGTGGTTACGAAGCCCTTTGCCTTCGAAGGCAAGATGAGAAACCTCCAGGCTGAGGACGGCTTGTCGAAGTTGAAGACCCATGTAGACACCCTCATCACCATACCCAACCAGAGGCTGCTCTCCATAGGCGGCAAGCACATGACCATCAAGGACGCCTTCCTTCGCGCTGACGAGGTGCTCCTCTACGCCGTACGGAGCATTTCCGACCTGATCGTATCGTCAGGCCACGTGAACGTGGACTTTGCGGATGTGAAGACGGTGATGAGCGAGAAAGGCATGGCTATCATGGGTGTCGGCATGTCGTCGGGCGACCGGAGGGCCATCGAAGCAGCCCAAAAGGCCATCTCAAGCCCCCTCCTCGAGGACATATCGATCCACGGTGCGCGAGGCGTTCTCATCAACGTGACAGGGAGCGCAAACATGACCCTCCACGAGGTGCACGAAGCATCCACCCTCATCCAGGAGCAGGCCCATGAGGATGCCCGCGTTATATGGGGGCTCGTCTTTGATGAGTCCATGGACGATACTGTTCGGATCACGGTGATCGCCACCGGCTTCGAGGAAAAGGCGGCCAGGATCGAGGAGAGGCCTGAGCCAAAGACAACTGAGAAGCTCTTCGAGGACAAGGGCGCATCCACGTATCTCAGGAGGAGCGGGAAGGTCGACTACCTCGGGGAGACGAGGCCGCGGGCTGCGAGCATCGATCTCGACGACGACCGCTACGACATACCCACCTTCTTGAGGAAGCAGGCAGACTAGGGCAGGCAAAAACTTTGGATAGAAGGGGGGTCCTTTCCCGCGAGCAGGGGACCGTCTTCAAGAAGTGGACGAACAGGGCGCCGGTTTGCGTAGCATTCCCCAATAGCTACTATATCGGCATGTCCAATCTCGCGGTCCATCTCCTCTACCGGGTGCTCAACGACCGGCCCGAAGTCGTGTGCGAGAGGCTCTTTCTTGACGAAGGAGTGGGCTCGCTTTCCATGGAGAGCGGACGTCCCCTCAATGCCTTCGAGCTCGTCTTTCTTACCCTCTCCTTCGAGATGGACTACCCCAATATCGTGCGGATGCTGGCAGCCGGTTCCTTCGCCCTCGCAGCCCGGGAGAGGGAAGACTCCGCACCCATTGTTGTGGCTGGCGGCATCTGTGCCATGGCCAATCCCGAGCCGGTCTCGTCCTTCATAGACCTCTTCCTCTTAGGCGACATCGAGGCGTGCATCCCCCCGTTCATCGAGAGGTATCTGGAGGTCCGAGGGAAGGAGAGGGCGCAGATCGTGGATGCCCTCAGCTCATGGAAGTGGGCGTACAACCCAGCGCGTCTCCACGTATCATACGGAGAAGACGGGACAATCGATTCATTCTCTCCCCCCTCTTTCCGGGTCGCCGTCGAGCACCACAAGGGGAAGAAACTCGCTGCTTCGGCGATCGTCTCGAAGGAGACCGAGTTCGCGGATATGCTCCTCGTGGAGGGAGCGAGGGGATGCCCGGGGCGATGCGCCTTCTGTCTCACCGGCCACATCAATCCTTTCATCTCCGACAACCTCGCACAGATCGATGGCAAGGCTCACGACGTGGGCATCATCGGTGGGGGAGTCTCCTTTCATCCCCACTTGGGGAAGATCGTTAATCGGCTCAAAGAGTCGAATGTTCAGGTCCATCTGCCGTCTCTCAGGCTCGACGAGGTGCCCCTCGAGGTGATAGATCTCCTCAAAGACTCCATCAAAACCCTCACGTTCGGCATAGAGGCGGGTACCGAGGGCTTG
>CAYZAF010000493.1:0-2431 GCA_964476435.1 uncultured Syntrophaceae bacterium | reverse complement strand
TCAGCGAGCCCCCTCCCCAGGATATCCCGAGGGGGGCGAAAGGTCTCACGATCATGAGCGTCAAGATCACCTCGCAGGGATAAGAGGACCGGATAGAAGGGGGACGCGCTTTTTACAAGATCTTTACACGGCATTAACATGTTCGTAACAGGACCTTGGTAAGGTACTCGCGGACATCAGACCACAATGGAATCGCGATAAGCTCCACCATCGCTGCCGTTTGAAGACGCGCGGGCGACGGGCTTCAGGCAGGCTTTCGCACTGATCGGACTGGCCGCGCGGATGATACGACAGGGAGAAGGAATGTGCAGAAGAGGATTGAAAGAGCGTAAGCCCTCCCGGCTGAGCGGCTGGCGATCCCCCTTTTTATTGAGCGGGAAGCTCCTGGCCCTGCTCTTCCTATGCGTTCTTTTCCTTGCCCCTGCCGGGGCTCGCGGCCAGGCCTCCCCCCAACCGCCTGTCTCCGACTCCTCCGGCCTCGACGAACTCATCCAGGTCCTCGTGGAGAACGGCACCATCGGCAAGGAACAAGCGGCTGCCCTTCAGGCGAAGAGAGGAGAGCCCGGCTTCTCCCCTTTGTCCGCCCTCACCGAGCTTCTCAAAAGCAAGGGCGTCATCACCCAGGACGATGCCGACCGGGTAGCGAAGAAGGCATCAGCCGGCCCTGCGGTGACGCTCTCCTACAAGCCGACCCAGGAGGACTTGGACAGGATGGCGGAGCAGGTGACCGACCAGATCAAGAGCGACATCCAGGGGCAGGTGGCAGACGAGATCAAGAAGGAGGTCCTCGAGGAGACGCAGCAAAAGATCCAGTCCGCCGCAGCGCCTGAGTGGACGAAGCGCATCCGCTTCGGGGGCGACATACGCCTCCGGTACGAGGGTGACTTCTTCAACACGAACAACGGATTGTTCTTGAACCCTGCGAGCCCCACGACGATCCTCAACAGCCAGGTCGAGCAGGACCGCTTCCGGGTGAGGGCGCGCCTCGGGGCCACGGCCGATCTCACGGACAACGTGGAAGCGGGTGTGAGGCTCACCACCGGGGATACGACGAGCTCCTCGAGCCCCGTCTCCTCCAACGTGACCCTGGGGAACTACTTCAATAAGTACCCCGTGACCTTCGATCTGGCCTACCTGAAGCTCACCCCTGCCTCGGGCCTCACCCTCGAGGGCGGGAGAATCGCGAGCCCCTGGTTCTTCACCGACCTCGTCTGGTGGCGCGACCTCACCTTTGACGGGTTTGCAGGCACCTACGCGCCCAAGCTCAACGACGCCTTCTCGCCCTTCTTGACCGGCGGAGTCTTCCCCCTCCAGTTCGTGGGCAGTAGCCTCTCGACCGAGAGCAAGTACCTCTTCGCGGGGCAGACAGGGTTCGATGTCAAGCCTGCGACCGGCCTCGCCGGAAAGCTCGGGGTGGCCTTCTACGACTACGTGAACACCCGGGGCGTCGCGAACAACCCCGCCTTCCCCGACCAATACGACTACACCGCCCCTGCGTTCCAGCAGAAGGGAAACACCCTCTTCGATATCCAGCCTTCGGGCACCACGCCCCTCTATGCGTTGGCGGCGAACTACCGGGAGCTTGATATCACCGGCACCTTCGACATCGGGTTCTGGAACCCCATCCACGTGGTCCTTATAGGCGACTTCGTCACCAACCTCGGCTTCGACCAGACCTCCGTGCAGCTTTTGACCGGCAACGCGCAGGTGCCGAGGCAGATCGATGGCTACCTCGGCGGCCTCACCGTGGGATACCCCGAGATCAAGGCCAGGTGGGATTGGCGGGTCTACGGGTACTACAAGTACCTCGAGGCCGACGCCGTGCTCGATGCCTTCACCGATCCCGATTTCCACTTAGGCGGCACGAACGCCAAGGGGTGGGTCATAGGGGGCGACCTGGGGATAGGCAAGAACCTCTGGACCTCCGTCAAGTGGGTATCTACGAACGAGATCAAGGGCCCTCCCTTTGCCATCGACTCCCTCTTCGTCGATCTGAACTACCGGTTCTAGGAGGCAAGGTGTGAAGAAGATCCTCATAGGCGCCTTAGGGATCGTCATCGGCCTCATCTTGGGCCTCGCCTACGGCCACATGCAGCTTGCCTCCGAACAGAAGGTATGTCAGGCAAAGCTCAAGGAGATGAGCCAGCGCCTCTCCCAGGCCCAGAGGAAGGTTGCGGAAGGGAGGAACGCTGAAGAGAGCCTGGAGGATACCAACCAGGCAATGCAGACCCAGGTCGACGCCCTTTCTAAGGAGAAGGAGCGCCTCTCATCGGAGAACAAGGACCTCAAATCCAAGGTTGATGCTTCGGACACAAAGGCCTCTTCCTTGGAAAAACAGGTCGCTTCCCTGGAGGCAAGGGCATCCTCCCTCGACGGGAAGAATAGCCAGCTCTCCGAGCGCCTCGCGAAAGTCGAGGCAGACAAGACCGCC
>CAYZAF010000492.1:0-7376 GCA_964476435.1 uncultured Syntrophaceae bacterium | reverse complement strand
TATAATCCGTATGATCGGTTCCAGTGGCGCAGTCGGTGGCATTTCTCGTATCCGACGAAGCCAAGTACGTCGTCGGTGCGCTTCTGCCGGTGGACGGGGGGCTCAACATATCGATCTGACGATCGAGGGCCGGGGAGATTCCTGGAAAAAAAGAACTTTCAGGCTTGCCTCAAAAGGCACGAGCACAAAGCGCAGTGATTGAGGAGCAAGTATCAACTTCCCTTGGGTTGAATTGCAGCAACGAAAATCGTAGAATCGTCACCACTGCATCAAATAGCGGGGGAAAGATCGCATGGCAAAAGACCTGATCGCCAAGCTCGCACTCTCCAAAGAGGAGGTCGTCCATCTTTACCACGGTGGTCTATTGTCCATCAAAATCAAGGGGAAAGAGGGTGACGCCTCAGTGGAGATATCATGCAGAGAAGCTCCTGAGCAGAGAGGCACTCGGATCCGCTTCAAGACCATCGACGCTGAATAGGGTGATGCTTCTTCGCAGCGGAAGGAAAAGGGCCAAACATAGGGAGCAATGATCGACGGAAGCGTCGAGCGCGGGGGATGCTTTTCGACAATAGCGTACCCTACTGGCCTGTGGGTGAGCGGTATTTGCGGACCTTCGGCCTTCCCGCCAATCACCTTAAATTACTGAAAGAAAGGCAGCAAAAACGGCAGGGCCCAGGCCAGACGAGTTTGCGCTGGCATTGCCGTTGCAACACGCCATGACAAGCCATCGACCATGGAAGGTAGTGGACGCAAGGAGGAAGTAATGAAAGCTATTATTTTGGGTGTTTTGATGTCATTCGTTCTCGTTGCCGCGGCGTCCGCGGGAGAGTTCGGTCCGCCTGAGCCGCTTGGAAGCGTGGGACAGTTCTCGCTGGGGGTGGGAGCGTGGCTCGACCGGTCGCGGATGAGCCTCGACGGCGATCATCTTGGAGACCGGTCAGCCCAGTACTATCTCCAGGGCGACTATACATTCATGAAGGATTGGGAGGTCTACGGCAGGCTGGGGAGCGCGGACCAGAGGCTCTACAGCCATGACCTGCAGGAGCGCTTCACCGACGGGGGAGAAGTCTTCGGGACCCTGGGGTTCAAGGGCGTGTTCTTCCGGCAGGGCAACTTTGCCCTCGGTCCCTTCATCGAGGGCAGCATGTACAGCGATCACAGCGGGGTCTCCACGAACCAGTGGGACGCCAACGCCGGGCTCTCGGCAGAGTACCGGATACCCGTTGGGCAAACCTCCCTGACCGTCTACGGAGGTCCCTTTGCCTATGTGCACCGCGCCGACGCTGACTTTGTGGACACCGCAGTTGCCGGCTCGAGCACCGCAAGCGAGCGGCAAAACCTAGGGGGTTTTCTTGGAGTGAGGGTCCCGCTGGTCAATCAGAAGCTTTTCGTCACTGTCGAGGGGCAGATGAGGGACAAGATAAGCACTGGAGCGTCACTGAACTACGTGTTTTAGGTGAGGGCGCCCATCATTCTCCATGGTCGAAGGCCCCGCAAGGGTCACCCATAATGGAGCCGCGTAACTAAAATCCCTGCTTTACAAAATCCCCAACCTGGATTACGATGTGAATAGAGGGGAGCGATGGACGCTGAGCCGGACACCTTTGATGAGGTCCTTCAGCGAACGAAAGATCGTTACCAGCTTCTCGCCGAGAATGTAAGCGACGTCATATTTACCCTCGATCTCAACCTCCGCTACACCTATTGCAGTCCCTCCGTAGAGCGGTTGAGGGGCTACACCGTTGAAGAGGCGATGTCCCAGACCCTCGAGCATGTATTGACCCAGTCCTCCTATCAAGGGGCAAGCAAAATAATCGCTGAGGCACTTGCCGCACAGAGGGCAAACCCGGGAGCTTCCTTCGAACCGAAAACGCTGGAGCTGGAACTCACCCGCAAAGGAGGCGGTACGGTCTGGGCCGAGGTGAAGGTGAGTTTTCTGCGCGATGAAAGAGGCGACGCTGTCGGGATACTGGGAGTCTCCCGGGACATCACTGAGCGCAGGCGCGCCAGAGACCGCTTAGGAAGGCAGCAGCAGATCTTTTTCTCGGTTCTCGAGAAGGCGCCCTACGGCATCGTGCTGGTCGACAGCGATGACAGTTGTCTCTACGTCAACGGCGCGTTCACGGAGATTACGGGGTATACCCTGGACGACATCCCCACGGGACGCGCATGGTTCCGAAAGGCCTATCCGGACGAAGCGTACCGGAAACGAGTCATAGGCACGTGGAAGAAGGACTTGGCCGGCGGAGAGCTGACGAGGACGTTTCGCGTCTCCTGCAAGGATCAGACCTTCAAGGAGGTCGAATTCAAGTCCGCCATTCTCGATGACGGAAGAACGGTGACCATGCTCTCCGACATCACGGAGCGCAAACAGGCGGAGGACGAAAAAACGGCCCTTGAATTCCAACTCCGGCAGGCCCAGAAAATGGAGGCAGTCGGCACGCTCTCTGCCGGCATAGCGCACGATTTCAAGAATATCCTCGCTGCTATTGAAGGGTTTGCGAAGCTTGGCATCGCTCATGCTCATGAAGAGAGAAAAGCAAAGCGTTATCTTGAACGGGTCTGTGGCGCCGTCGAGCGGGCAAAAGAACTCGTGGGGCAGATCCTCACCTTCAGCCACAAGGGCGAGGATGAGCTCAAGCCCACAGAATTGATCCCAATCATCAGGGAAAGCATAAGGATGCTGCGCGCCTCTTTCCACCCGACCGTAGCGATAAGGGAAAACTTCGCGACCGAATCGTCGCTCGTGATGGCCGATCCAACTCAGGTGCAGCAGATCATCGTGAACCTTGCCTTCAACGCGGCTTATGCGATGGGGAGAAAGGGAGGTACCCTTTCTGTAGAACTGTCCGACTTCGATCTGACATCCCAGGACGCCCCGGCTCCTGGCATGACAACGGGACCCTACCTCAAGCTCGCTATCAGCGATACGGGAACCGGCATGGACGCGCAAACCGTGGAGCGAGCATTCGACCCCTTCTTCACGACAAAGAAGCGCACCGAGGGGACCGGTCTGGGCCTTTGGGTAGTGCACGGCATCGTCAAGAAACACAAAGGCGCGATCGCGGTGAGAAGCTCCCCCGGAGAAGGGTCGACCTTCGACGTCTTTTTCCCCCGCATCATCGGTGAAGGGGCGGCGGCTCCCTGAAAAGAAAGTTCCTTCGGCCGGTCGAGGCAGTTTCCACCCCCTCATTTTGGTTTCTTGACATTGAACATCGCAGGCTGTTACGATCACGGGGAGACCCGTACATGGAATGAGGGGGTCCAATGTATCTATCTTTCTACGGACTCAAGAAACAGCCCTTTCATATCACGCCTGATCCTGAGTTTCTCTACCTCAGCCCGAGTCATAAGGAGGCCCTGGCAGCTATAATATACGGCATCGAGGAAAAGAAGGGTTTTGTCGCCATCACCGGTGATGTCGGTACTGGCAAGACCACCATTCTCCGGTCATATCTCGACGGGAAAAAAGACGGGTCTCTCAAGATCATCTATATCTTCAACGCCAAATTGTCGTTCGAGGGTCTCCTGAAGACCATATACCGCGACCTGGGCCTTCCGATACAGAGCAATGACGCAGTGGAGATGGTCAATAAGCTCTATGAGGTCCTCATCGAGGAATACAGGCAGCGCAATACGGTTGTCCTGGTGGTAGACGAGGCACAGAACATGCCCGTCGACACTCTCGAGAGCCTGCGTATGATCTCCAATCTGGAGACGTCTCAGGACAAGCTGATGCAAATTGTCCTCGTCGGCCAGCTGGAGTTCGAAAAGACGCTCAGTGCGGACAGGTTGAGACAGCTCAAACAGAGGCTCGCGGTCCGCGCAACGATCCTGCCTCTCACCAAAGACGAAAGTCTCGAATATATCGAGTTCAGGCTCCAGAAAGCAGGCGTGTCCTCGTCCACGGTTTTCACAGCCTCCGCACTGAGGCAGATCGTGAAGAAGGCCCGGGGCGTACCGAGGGTTATTAACGTCCTGTGCGACAATGCCCTCATTACCGGACTGGGCTATGCGCGGAAGCCCGTGACAAAAAAGATCGTCAGAGAGATCATTCGAGATTCCGAAGGAGAGCCTCTCTTTGTACGAAAGCACCTTCCCCACGCCGCAGCTCTGGCTTTTCTTTTGGTCCTCTTGGGAATCGCATCGTTCCTGCCGCTCAGGCGGATGGCGCTCGACCGCATGACGACGCCAGCGCATCTTGAAAAGGGTAGCGCGACCGAGGCAGTAAGACCGGTCGCAAGGGATGATGAAGAGCGGCCCGGTCCGCCAGTCACCCCTCTTTCTCGGCACGAGCCGGCTGCTGCGGGGGCTTCGGGAGGAACCGGCGCATCGCTCACGAAAAACGACGAGACAGAAAACAAAAAGGGGAAGCCTGGGCCTACTGCTGTCTATTCGCTACTGCGACGCAGCGATGGCAAAGTCTATGGTCTGTGGCTTTCGGACCCGGCACAGGCACGAGATCGGCGGTTGGTTGCAGCGCTGCTCTCGGAAAATGGCCTTCCTGCCGCGTCTTTGCTGAAACACGGTTACCGGACCGTGCCTGATAACCGGGGGATCGGTGGTTTCTTGGTCATGTTCGGCTCTCCCACACCACCTGGAGAAGCACCGGCAACACAGGGTGACCGGCCAGAAGCCGTCCGAGCCCGGAAGGACGATGATGCAGCCATCCCCTACAACAGGGGAGTTGCCTTGTACCGCGAGGGCCTTTTCGATGAGGCGATCCAGGCTTACCGCGAGGCGCTCAGGATAAACCCGGCAAATGCGTCGGCAAACTATAACCTGGGTCTTGCACTCTTTCGCAAAGGCTCACTCGATGAAGCAATCCAGGCTTACCGTGAGGCGCTCAGGATAAACCCGGAAAGCACGAACACCCACACTAACCTGGGTCTTGCACTCTACCACAAAGGCTCGCTCGATGAGGCAATCCAGGATTACCGCGAGGCGCTGCGGATCAATCCGCGCAATGCTCTAGCCCATCTGAACCTGGGGATCGCCCTTAAGGACAAAGGCCTCGCCAGCGATGCGGCAGCGGCATTCGAAGACTTCATCAAATACGCCCCGCCTGAGTACGCGGGAGACGTAGAACGGGTGAAGGGCCTTGCAGAAAGATTAAGAGCAGAGCCCTAGGCCCGACAAATCCCGTCAATCGGAGGTACCCGCTAGTAAAGGGCTTGCCCCGGCTCCGGCAAGACGAGAGTGTAGGAGGCGGCTGGAAAGCGTGGGAACAGGCAGGCTTTCCCAGGGAGCCGAAAACGCGGTAAAAGCTCTCTAGAGTATCAGGGAGCCAGCCACGGCTTCAGTTGGTCGACGTAAGTCTTTGGCAGTCCGCAGGCCTCCGCAGCCCACACGATTTTCTCCATATATCCCGGTCTGGCCTCTCCAGGGGTACTATCCGTGGATACGTAGACAAGGGCCCTGATCTTCCCTTCTCCCGGCACGCTGACTTCCAAGAAGGTTTTCTTGTAATCGCCCTGCATCACGCCCTCGTACCGGTCGAGGGAACGCTCATCTTCTTCCGTTATCCTCCACAGGAGGCCCTGGACCTTCGATGCCGGATCCGGCACAACAGTGGCGACTCCCCTGGAATTGATGATAAAGCGGTGGGAAGGCAGCTCAGCTATGCTGACGGTAGCGGCGCCCCCGCACCGGTTGCTCATCTGCACAATATCCATGTTCGAACCGTAGGCGAAGTAGAAGATCGTAAGCACGGTAAAGGCTGTGGTCCACGTTCTTCTCATTTAAACGGACCTCTCCAAATCGTACGGCTTGAGGGCCCCTCGAAAGAACCCCGCTCTTTCAGGACCCCATCACGGGATGACGAAGACTAGTGTACGCCGCCAGAAGGCTAGTTTCAAGGATACGCTTCCCTTTTCTTTAGCCGGACCCCCCTTGTCAAATGGCTGTTTTTTCTCTATCCTTGAAGTGGTCTCAAACGAGCGGGAGAAGATGCGAGGGTTCCTGATGATAGAGGTAATCGTTGTGGCGGCTATGGTCTCTGGCCTGATCACGCGGGCAGGGCAGGCAGAGTCATTCGGTACCGGAGCCTCCTTGCTCGAAGAGATGCGGCGCATCGAACTTGAATCCATCAGCTACGACCAAGAGGCGACCCCTTATTATGGCTACATCAAGGGCTCCATCCCCATTCTCATCTCGGCCCCCCACGGGGCAAAGCACTTTCGGGCTGCTGAGGGCGCGTGGAGGGCAGAGGACGCATACACCGCATCGCTGGCCATCGTTCTCGGCCGCCTCACGGGCGCGCATGTCCTCTACGTAAAGAACAAGACGCGAGAAGATCCCAACAGCGACACGGGCACGGCGTACAAGGATTTCCTGAAAGACGTCGTGAGGGAGAACCACATCCAGTTCATCCTCGACTTGCACGGGTCGGCCGGCCGAAAGCCCAAGGTCGATATCGGCATAATGGAGACCTCCCCTTCCCTATGTTCCTGCCCGCAGTTCAGGGACATCCTCGAGGGGGCCTTCGCAGACCTGGAGCCGATTGTCTTCAACCAGCGCTTTCCTGCGCGGGCCGCGGGCACAATCACGTGTTTCGCGAGAAAGAGCCTCGGCATAGAGGCTGCCCAGGTCGAGATCAGCCGCAACTACCGGATCGTCGAAAGCAAATCGACCGGCTTCAAGGCAGACCCCAAGAACGTCGTCGATATGATCGAAAGGCTCAAAAAGGTGATCCTCGCCATAAGCGAAAGGATCGGCCGCGCCTCCCCTTAACCTACACCATCGGCTCGGGCGGCCCTATCTCCTCCCGCCTGGAGGATACCTGGAGGATCCGGAAACCCCAGTCCGAGCGGGAAAAGACAAACAATCCGAGGACGATCACGAGAAGGACGGCTGCGGCGAGCCACTTGTTGTAGCCTGTCCCGTAGTATACGCGTCCCTGCCCGACAGGCGGCATGGCTGCCGGTGCTATGGGGAGCCCATAGTGTCCCGCGAGCCGCTTGACATCATAGAGCTGTATGACTGGTATGCGCTCTCTGAGGAACCGCACGATGACGGAATCGCCCCTCACGTTCTGCGGAAGCTCGGAAGAGAGAAGACCCGGCTTGAGAATGACCTTGAACGGCCTTGGACCGGCAGCGGCGCGGCCTCCACCCACGTTGATGTAAGCCTTGGGCGGGTCCTCCTTGAAATAGATGGCCATCCGTTCGTCGATGTCTTCGTGCAAAGTCTTCGTCCTTATGAGGATCAAGCCGTTCCTCTCGATCGCGCCGAGAGCTATCTGGCGGCTCCTTTCAGTCATCTCCCTGCCCCTGTCGAGCCTGCCGCCCAAAGATGCGGCCGAGGAGCGGAACGGGAAGAGGCCTTGCTCCTGCAGGAAATGCTCCATGTCCACCCAGAGGAACTCGGGCTCGTTT
>CAYZAF010000491.1:0-3213 GCA_964476435.1 uncultured Syntrophaceae bacterium | reverse complement strand
ATGATGACAAAGGCAGCCAAGATCTTGTACTTATGCTTGAAGATGCTCGTGAGAACATCCCGAAGGCTCGTGAAATCGATGTGTTGATTGGTCTCTTCCAGCATCGGCATCGACCTCGCTGAACTACCGCCCGATGTTCTTGGGCGCTAGAGGCGTCGTATAGATGTAGTTGTAAGGGTTGAGACTCTCGGCTCCCGTAAGAGGGCCGGCTATGTACTGCTGTACGAACAGGTCAACCCGCGCTATGTTGGACTTGGGCACGTAGACTATGTCGTAGGGCATCAGCTTGATGTCCTGGCCGAAGTCGGATCCGTTTATCACCTTTCTCAAATCAACTACCGTGGCATTCGGCTTGCCTTCGAAATCCTTGCGGATGATTATCACCTGGCTGTACCTTGCCGTGTCTCTTAAGCCGCCCCTGAGCTCAATGGCCCTCATCACGGTCGTACTTGCGCTGAGATCAACGAAGCCAGGGGTCCCAACCTCGCCGTCGACAAACGCCTTGTTGTCGTTGAAGGTGCGGACGATAACTGCGACCTCGGGCGTTTTCAGCTCTGCCGAGTACTTCTCTCGCAGCGTCTCCGATAGCTGACTTGGGGTCAGGCCCGCGGCCTTGACATTGGGGGCCAGCTGGAGGGAGATACGACCGTCTGGTCTGACAGGCATGGCCAGCTCGTTGAATTCAGGGTTATACATGAACTTAATGTCAAGGGTGTCCCCAGTGGCAATAATGTATTCCTTCTGCGGAAAACTTCTTGCCTGTTGGTCCAATTGGCTGGGAGGAGCAGGAGGCACCACAAGAGAGTTCGGAGCGCACGATGCCAGGCCAACAATCAGTACCAAAATCCCAACAGCTTCCACCGTTCTTCGTTTCATCATCCCACCCTCCGTAGGTTACTTGCTGCTCAAAGACAAAAGCCTCAACGCAGCCTTTGTTCGTCTGCAGACTACCGTCATTCCACCCCTTTTGTGGTCCACCACTTCGGTACCTGTTAATCGTCCAAACATCGTTATCTGGTGCGCTGATGAGCGCTTGTCACCGACCCACTCAGGCGCACGGCCTCCTCTTTCTTCAGGGGAGTCGCACCAACGCCGTTCACCGTCATCAATAATATTATCGTCAGCTCTGACGAAAACAATATTGATTCCCACCCTTTTTTCCTTGAGGCTGCCCTACCTCGAAACGCCTGTAACGCAGCCGATTTCTTTAACCTAACGACCGAAGGTATCAGGACGAAAAGAACCCGCCGCCCTTCAGCCGCCTCCCGGGGATACTTGGGTGCTTCCGAACCGGCCCATTCAGCTCTTTACGACAGTGTAGGGCAACGTATCGCAACCACCAGTGATTCGCACCCGGGAAACGGACCAGCGCGCGAACCGACCTTACTGATCGGGGGGCGACCCGTCACCGTCGATCAGTCTCAGGATTGACTCCCTAAAAATCCTCAGCGACCTCTTGACCTTTGTGCCCTCGATCAATCCGGACCGATACCACCGGTACACCGTCTTTAAAGAGACGCTCAGAAACACTGCAACTTCATCTGGCCGGAGAAGCGTCTTGTGAGGAAGATCCTGGAACTCCGTACGAACCCCCTTGGGCAATCAGTGCAAACTCATTTTTACAAATTGTCTGACGTTATTATACGCAGATGCTAGACATCGATTCCAATACAAATGTCCCTTATTGTCCTCTATTGTCCCTATTATGACCATAAAAAGCCTTTACGGGGCCTCGACACCGTCATTTACTCCTTTAAGGCGCTTATTGTCGGAAGAGTCGCATGAGGAAGAGCGGACTGAATAGTGGCAGGGGACGGAAGAACCGGTCTCTGAAGCAAGACCATAGGCCTCCGTTGCCTGCGGCAAAAGGTCAGGCTCAGATTCGTCTCCACACGATCCCCAGTATTATGCCAAGGGCCAACCACACCGGGATGGATATGATTACCGCCCACAAAAGCCCGCTTACCGTCTTCAGCGACTTCTCGACGCCTCTCATGCGCATGGCTCTCTCGATCTTGAACCGCACGTCCTCCAAACTTACGGGCTTTGTTATGTAATCGTAGGCGCCGGCCTTCATCGCGTCGAGCGCAGTTTCGACGCTCGGATGGCCGGTCATCATAAAAAACGTCACCTTCCCGTCCAGAGCTCGAAGTTCCCGCAGAAACTCCATGCCATCCATTTCCGGCATCACAAGATCGCAAAGCACGCTGTCGAACTGACCCGGAACAAATTTACCCAGGGCGTCCCTCCCGCTCTCTGCGGTCGCCACGCGATAGCCAAGCATAGTAAAGTAATCTTGAAAAACCCGCCTGATGTTCTCCTCGTCGTCAACCACGAGAATGCGTTCGCCCGCCATGAACCCCCCTTCACATTTGTCCGACGGTTCCGACAGTGAATCTGAGAACCTAAGCCGGAATAGTAGCGCTCTTGGCGCTCTCTTCTGGTCGACGCGCTTGACGAGCCTCGACCCTCATACCGACCGCAAGCCCTGCGGACCCCGGGGTGTGGACCCCTTATCCGCGTTGCCTCACATGATTATACCCGATATACCCTTTTTTGAAACCAAATTTGTCTTCCTTCATCCTCCCCTTTGATCACCCTATCTTGGCCTCCCACGGCGCTGGCCAGCCCCCAGTCTGCCGCAGGTCCTGCAAGAAGGGTACCTGGGCCAGGAGTGGGGCCTCAGCGGCCCTTCCCGTTGAACATAGGGCTCCGCTCTTTCCCGTCGCGTCTGGTACACCGCTCCTCCGCCCACATCATGACCGCTACCCCTCCGAGAAAAAGCAAGCTTGGAATAGCAAACAACAGGACCATTATCTCCTCCTTCACAAATGATGTTTGGGGAGATTTCTGTGCAAGAGGGATGCCACACTATGCAAAGGCCAAGAGATTAAAGGGATGCACGCCCCTTTGACGTGCCTCGTGACCAATCAGGTGGGCGTCTTTGGGGGTCGAGGAGAACGACTCTATGAGAATGGCCGGTACCAAAGTCGCCCGAATCATGGAAAGCGGGAGGCGAAAGAGATGTGCGCTTTGGGGCTACTCAATGCCAAAGCCGGTCGATCGCCGGCACATCGATTGAGAGCATTGCCGTGAAGGACTATGTCTGGTTTTCCCTGAAAACCAGCTCAGGCTTCTTGAGGAAAACAGTTGTATCGGGCGGAACGGATTCCGTGAGCCAGACGTTTCCGCCTATGATGGATCGCGCCCCTA
>CAYZAF010000490.1:0-4280 GCA_964476435.1 uncultured Syntrophaceae bacterium | reverse complement strand
AGGGTAATCGCCTTGTACGGGCATGTGTCGACGCAGTATGCGCAACCGTCGCAGTTCGCGTCCACCACAAAAGATATGTTGCCCTCAAGCTCTATAGCGTCTCTTGAGAGTATGGTGGCCGCTCGCCCCGCGGCCGCCTGGCCCTGGATAATGCTCTCCTCTATTCTCTTTGGCGAGTGAGCTAGTCCCGCAAGGAAGATGCCGTCGGTGGCGAAGTCGACGGGGCGCAGCTTCATGTGGGCCTCAAGAAAGAAGCCGTCGGCGTTGAGGGGTATCTTCAGAGACTGGGCAATCGCTTTATTCTCGTTGTCCGAGACGATCCCCGTGGAGAGAACCACGAGGTCGGCTGCTATCGAAACAGGGATCCCGAGCGTCTGGTCGTACACGCCTACAATCAATCTCCTGCCGTTTTTCGAAACCGAGGGCTTCTTGTCGGAGTCGTAGCGCAAGAAGACAACGCCGTTCTGTCTCGCTTTCGTGTAATAGCCTTCACGGAACCCGTAGGTTCTTATGTCCCTGTAAAGGACATAGACGTTCGTAGAAGGAGATACCTCCTTTATCTTCAAAGCGTTCTTCACCGCCTCGGTGCAACAGAGCCTTGAGCAGTAAGGTCGCTCGCTGTCCCGAGAACCAACGCACTGGATCATCACGATGGTCCCAAGTCCCCTGCCGGGGGACGTAAAAAAGCCCTCGACCGCCATCAAACGCTGTTCCAACTCCAGTTGGGTGAGAACCCTCTCATCCTCTCCGTAAAGATATTCCTGGGGCTCATACTCTTTTGCTCCGGTCGCAACAATTACCACTCCATGTTCAATTTCCTTTGACGTCCCGCTTATGGTGAGCCTTGTCTTGAAATGCCCGATGGAGCCCTCGATTGCATCTATTCTTGCCCGCGTGAAGACCTGGATACGATTGTTCTCCTTCACCTCATTCACGAGGGTCTTGAACTCATGGAGAAACTTCGTCCCGTTAATGAGATAGTGAATGCTCCGCAGGTGCCCGCCTAAGTCTTTTTCTCGCTCCACGAGGTAGACGTCAAATCCCTGATTGGCCAGTTCTAGGGCGGATGTCATGCCTGCTACACCTGCTCCGATGACAAGGGCAGACTTCGCTATGGGAACGGAGCGTGTCTGAAGGGGCTCGAGAAGCCTTGCCTTTGCCACCGCCATGCGCACGAGGTCTTTCGACTTTTGGGTGGCCTTCTCGTGCTCGTGCATGTGGACCCATGAGCATTGGTCCCTGATGTTGGCCATCTCGAACAGGTACTGGTTGAGGCCCGCTTCCTTAAGGGTGGCCCTGAAAAGGGGTTCGTGAGTCCTCGGCGTACAGGAGGCGACGACTACCCGGTTGAGACTGTATTCCCGTATTTTCTCCCTGATCTTCTCCTGTGTATCGTTCGAGCACGTGTAAAGGTTGTTCTCCGAATAAGCAACGTTAGGAAGGGTTCTCGCGTAGTCGACAACTTCAGGTACATTGACAAACCCGGCGATATTGGTGCCGCAATGACAGACAAATACGCCTATCCGAGGTTGCTCGCCCGAAACGTCCCGCTCTGGCGGAAACTCTTTTCGTACGATGAGGCTCCCCTTCTCGTCCCGGAGAAGGGACATTACCCGTGCGGCTGCGCCTGAGGCCTGCATGACCGTCTCTGGGATGTCTTTCGGTTCCGTAAACGGACCAGCTGCGAAGATTCCCGGCCGATTCGTTTCAACAGGACGGAAGGTGGACGTCTCGCAGAAATGGAATTCGTCGAGGTCGATGCCGAGGGCGCGGGAGATCTTTTCAGCCTCTTTGGGCGGTTGGACGCCGACAGACAGGACTGCCATGTCGTATTCACAGGAGATCTTCTTTTCATTCTCAACGAGATACTCGATGACGAGGTTCTTCGTCTCCTCGTTCTCCCGGATCCGGGCGGGGCGAGACCTAATGTAGTTCACCCCCAAATTCTGGGCCCTCAGGTAGTATTCCTCGAATCCCTTGCTGAAAGCCCTCATGTCCATGAAGAAAACGTCGCATCGGAGACTTTCTCCGGCATGTTCCTTGGCGATGATCGCCTCTTTCGTTGCGTACATGCAGCATATGGACGAGCAGAAATCCCTCTCAGAATCCCTTGAACCAATGCATTGGAGAAATGCGATCCTCCGAGGCGTGACGCCGTCCGAGGGTCTCTGGATTTTCCCTGAGTAAGGACCCGAGGCAGAGAGGATCCTCTCGAACTCGATGGCGCTCACTACGTTCGGGAAACGACCATAGCCATACTCCGGCTTAATGCTCGCGTCGAAGACCTCGTATCCTGGCGTGAGTACAACCGCTCCCACATTGAGTTCGATCTTCTCCTCTTCCTGTTCGTAATTGATGGCTTTCGCTTCACAGAGGTCCTGACAAATGCCGCACACGCCCTGCCTGAGATGGAGGCAATGATCGGGATCGATAGTTGCCTTGTTCGGGACGGCTTGAGGAAAGAGGATATAGGCGGCCGCCCTGGTGTCGAGTCCGAGATTATACGTATTGGGAATCGGGGTCGGTATATGCGGGGTCGTGAGAGTCGACACCTTCTTGCCAACAGGGCATATGTGGTTGCACGCACCGCAAGTCCAGCACATCTCGTTGTGTTTCCCAAAAGGAGGCTCTAGTTTCTTCCGCGATCCCCTTCCCGAAAATCCGACGGCGCTTCTCCCCATTCTCTCAGCGCACATGCGAACGCAAAGTCCGCAATAGACACAATCGTCAAACTTCTTCTTGATCCGCGGTTCTTCAACCCCAAGATCACTTGCGATTCTCTGGATCGTCTCCGACCCCGGGCACCTAGCAAGGAGGAGCTCTGCCGTGATTCGTCTGGCCCTCCTCACCCTTTCTGTGTCCGTCGCGACAGAGAGCCCTTCCTGCACTGGATAGGAGCACGAGGCTTGAAACTCACTCCGCCTACCCCCGGTGCTCACCTCCACAACGCAAAGCCTGCACGCCCCGTAAGGGCTTAAGGCCTTGTGGTCGCAAAGCGTCGGGACCTTGATGCCCAGCTTTTCAATGGCGCGCAGCAGCTTCGTGCCTTCCTGGACCTCCACTTCTTGACCATTAATCGTGAGAGTGACCATGTTTCACCTTTCGATTCTGACGTAGTCATACCGGAGGTTGACCTCCGGGTGAGTAGCTCTAAGGCACCGGACAGTCCCTTCTATGTCTCCGAAGGGTCGGAGGTCGACGTGGCTCAAATTGTAGGTCACCGTGATTCTGGTTCCTTTCCCTCTTGCACTCTCGATGGCGAGCCTCCCTCCCGTTTCCTCAGCGGACTGAGCGAGAAAGGGAAGTCCCAAGCCGACATGCTTCCCCTTCTTTGTCGTGTAGAAGGGATCCATACATCGTGCCTTTGCCCCTTCGTCCATGCCTTCGCCATCGTCGTCTATTTCCAGGATAAGCACATCAGCCCTCCGGTCTTCCGTCAGCCGGACCGCCACATTTCCGGCCCGTGCCCTAATCGAGTTCTCGACCACATCGAGGATGTTGAGTGAGAGATCCTCCATGGCTATCCAATAATCCTTCTTCCTTCCTGGCCCCTGAAGGATTTCCTTAGCTCTTCGACAGTGGCCTCCATCAGAAGAAAGGCGGTGTGCTCCTTGCCTACGTCTTTGAGGAAATGGGCGTCCGACGAGAAAACGACAGGAAATTCCTGGCCAAGCGGCAGACATCCTGAACGGGTGCGGTCCCTGATCTCCAGGGCATCAAGATGGAGATCGTCGGGAATGAAGCCAAGTTGGCCGATAATGCCGAAGACCTGACGGTCAACGTGAGAAGCAACTGCGAGTCCGTTCAAACGATGGATGAGGTCAACGACCTCGTGAACTGTGAGATCGGCAGCACCGATGAGAAGCTTCCGGTTGAAACGGACAACCTCGTCATCTTCGTTCACCACAATTTGATCGCCGTAGAGCCGTGCGTCGTTGGTTCCAGGGAGCTTATCATACATGATCCGCTGGAGGGCTCGAAGGTGACTTTCGCCATCGAAAAGAGCCAAAATGTGCACTTCCTCGCTCGATGTTACCTCCATCCCTCCTATGACTCCGACGTTCTCCCTTCTGCCAGCCTTTTTCGCTGCCCTCACGTTTTCGGCGGAGTTGTGGTCACATATGCCGACGAAGTGAAGTCCCTTTTTCTTTGCCTCTTTCATTATGCTCCTCGGGGACATATCGAGATCGGCGCACGGCGAAAGGCATGTGTGAACGTGGAGGTCCCCATAGAACTCCCTCAATCTATTCAATCCCGAGCTCGTAAAGCCTTCCGGCGAC
>CAYZAF010000489.1:0-2104 GCA_964476435.1 uncultured Syntrophaceae bacterium | reverse complement strand
CGCATAGACCGCGATGTTCAAGGCGGGGAATGACCCGGAAAAGCTGACTGCAACAGGGTCACCCTCCTTCACGTTCGCTTCCCGCAAGAGCTCTATTGTCACTGCCGCGAAGTTCGGGTTGATCGCCGTCTGCTTGGCCTCCAGGTCACCCGCGTCCGTCGTGACCGGCGTCACGAAAGAGCCGATGAGGCCGGAGTTTGCCGGGTCGGTCTCCGTGTCGATGGAGAGGCCCCTGCGCAGCCTCTCGTCCTTGACGATCTCCATGGCCTCAAGAGCAAGGCGCGAGGCCTGGATCTTCTTCTGATACGCCGGTCTATTCTCCTCCACGCGGTAGCGCTCGACTGCGAGCATGCCCGCCAGCGAGAAGGCCGCGATGAGGACGAAGGCGAAAAGCGGGGTACTCTGGGGCCTCCAGTAGATCTTCTTCATACGGTGAACCTCGATCCGACAATGAGGATGAGGATGAGTCGGACGACGACAGAGGCCGTGATGAGCGAGCAGAGCGATTCGATCACACCCCTCCGGTCGAGCCAGACGGCAATGAGGCCGGGAATGATGAAGCCCACGACGGCGTGCTCGCCGAGCTCCACGCCAGCATGGAGGTGGAGGAAATACCGGGCGAGCATGCCCGTGAGGTATCCGGTCAGTATCATCAGGACGGTCCTGCGCCTGCCGTAAACGATAATGACCGAAGCGAGGGTCCGTACGACGACAAACGCGGCGAGCCCTGCGACGATCGTGACGGCGACCGTCAAAGGCTCGGTAAGGTGGAGGGCCAGATAGCCGGGGACAACGAGCCCTCCTCCTGCTATCCCCAAGAACTCGGACAGAAGAAGGCTCACCCCGAGACCTATGCCTATGGAGACGGAAAGCAAGTCCATCAGGCTACCTCCTTCCGGCCTGCGTGCTTCGGTGTGCTCCTGTTGAGGAAGAAGCGCGCCAGGCTTAGGCCGTGACCCTTCGCGTTGCCCATGCCCACAACGACGGCGGACCTCCCCATCCGCTCCAGGATGATCTCGAAGATGCCCGATTCGCTCTCCCGCTCCACAACGAGCATCTTCTTGAGGGGCATGCCCTCCGACATGGCGGATTTGAGGAAGAGGTAGGTGGCGGAGCCCATGAGGAGGTAGGAGTCGGCCGGCTGCCAGTGCACGCACGCCCGGCCGAGCTGCTGCGAGCGCGTGGGCCGGTCGGCCCTGCAGTTGAAGATGGCGATCCTCCTCTCGACGTCGGGGAACTTATCGAGCGCCATGCTCCAGAGCTGTTGGGTCGACTGGGGGTCGTTGGCAGCGAAGGCATTGACGAAATGGATGTCGCGCCCGAAAAACCGGATGTGGGAGATCGTCATGACGCCGGGGTCAGGGGGCGCCTTCCACATGCCCGAAAGGGCGCGCGTCCGCTCCACCCCTATGTCCTCGCAAACCTTGAGCGCGAGGGCCACATTCTCTTTGTGCTCGACATACGGGAACTGGTCCATCTCCTCGTCGGACACTGCGGCGATCTCCTCGGGTCCCACAGCGAGGAGATCCGTTTTGCGGTCCCCTGCCGCCGATCTGAGTATGCCCAGCTCCTTTACCTCAGCCGTGAAAAGCTTTGCATTGATCGGCGTCGTGCCCGCGAGGGCCAGGGCCACGTCTGATTCCGCCGGTCCCATTACGTCAAGATGGTCGGGCCGGATGTTCGTTATGACGCCATGGGTGGACTTGAGGAAGCGGGACTCGCTCAGCCACTGGAGGTGGGGCTGGAGGGCCATGCATTCGACCACGATGGCTCTGGCCCCGTAATTCCTGGCTGTCGAGACGATGCGCACCTGCTCGATCACATTGGCCCCCGACGGCCTGAACACGGGGTATTCGGAGCCGTCGGGCAGGATCATTCGGGCGAGCGTTCCTGTCGTCTTCGCGCACGTCGTGATGCCGCCCGCCCGCAATCCCCCCGCGATAAGGCGCGTCACGCTCGACTTGCCCCTCGTGCCGTTCACGTGGATCCGGATGAGTATCCCCGAAAGGTTGTGCCGGTGCAGGAGGGCCTCGAGAATGCCAAGCCCCACAAGGAGCATGAAGATGAGGAGAGGTACGATGATAAGCACGCTTACCCTCTGTTG
>CAYZAF010000488.1:0-3313 GCA_964476435.1 uncultured Syntrophaceae bacterium | reverse complement strand
AAGACATACCAGATGTTGATCGGAGGCCAGTGGGTAGACGCGGTGTCGGGAGAGACGTTCGATGACATGAATCCCTTCAGCGGTGAACTCTATGCCCGGGTGCCCAAGGCCGATGCCAGGGACGTGGATAAAGTAATGGCGGCCGCGTATGCGGCCCGGAGCCAGTGGGCCTCTGCGCCCGCTCCGGTCCGCTCGCAATTCCTTCTGAAGGCCGCGCAGATTCTCGAGGCGAGCAGGCAGGAGTTTGCGGAGGTACTGACCCTGGAGGGAGGGGGTACCTTCGGGAAGGTGATGTTTGAGATCTCTCAGACGGTAGACATGCTGGAGACGGCTGCCGCAGATGCGCGATACGTCATGGGGGAGACCTACCTCAATGATCCGACAAAGATCTCCATGACCTTGCGCAAACCGAGAGGTACTATTGTCGCCATATCTCCATGGAATTTTCCGCTAGTCCTCTCGATGTACAAGATCTCTTACGGATTGGCCACCGGTAATACGGTGGTCCTTAAGCCGGCTAGCGACACGCCGGTTGCCGGACTGAAGATCGGTGAACTCTTTGAAAAGGCAGGTCTCCCGCCCGGGGTCTTTAACGTCATCACCGGCCCAGGAGGCGTCTTGGGAAAGGCGCTCATTGATGACCGGCGTTGTTCTTTTGTCGCCATTACGGGCCAGACGGTGACAGGCCGTGAGGTTGCACGGAGGGCGGCGGAGAACCTAAAGGAGTATACGCTGGAGCTCGGTGGGAAGAACCCCATTATTATCCTCGCTGACGCGGACCTGGACTATGCCGTGAAGTCCGCAGTGTTCAGCGCATTTCTCCATCAGGGCGAGATCTGCATGTCTGCCGACAGGATCATCGTTGAAAGGCCAATCGTCGAGGAGTTCACAAAAGCATTCGTCGGTTTTGCCCAACATCTGCCGGTTGGTGACCCCAGTCTCCCCACCACCTTCATTGGGCCCATCATCAACGATGCGCAAGTCCAGATCATCGATGCCCACGTGAAGGATGCGCAAGCGAGAGGCGCGACGTTGCTGACGGGAGGTTCCTACCAGGGCCGCCTTTACCAGCCCACCGTGCTCTCGGGAATAACCCCCGATATGCGCATCTACTACGAGGAGACGTTCGGGCCGGTCGCCTCGATCATTCCGGTTAATGACGAAAAGGAGGCTCTCGCAAAGGCGAATGATACCGCCTATGGCTTGTCCGCCGGTGTGATCACAAAAGACCTCGAGAAAGCACTCTTCCTCGCAGAGGGACTCGAGGCTGGAATGGTTCACGTGAACGACGGTTCCATTGATGCTGATGCCTGTTGCCCTTTTGGAGGCTGCAAAGAGAGCGGTCAGGGCAGGGAGGGTGGCCGGTATGCGGTGGAGAAGCTCACAGACGTGAAGTGGGTGACAATCCAGAAGACGAAGCGGCAATTGCCGTTCTAAGACGAGTCTTTGCTGCAAAGGTGGACCATCTACCCAAGACCGTAGTAAGCTGTGATGTATCGTGGTCGGCACGTGAGGTTCAGACGATTGGGGCTTGACAAACCAACAAAGGAGAGGAGAGCGTTATGCCAAAGAAAACATTGTGCATCGTAGCGGCGATCGTATGCGTATCTCTCATTATGCTGTTTTCTATCCACACTTCCGCGGCACCAGCGAAAGATAAGATACGGGTGGGATGGGTCACCTCTCTTTCCGGAGTCAATGCTCCCGGGGTGATGATCACGAGCGGCAATGTGTACAAGATGTGGGTCGAAGAGGTCAACGCGAAGGGCGGGTTGATGATCAAAGAATACGGGAAGAGGCTGCCCCTCGACGTCACCATGTATGACGATAAGAGCGACGTTGGCACCATGACGAAACTGCTTGAGAAGACCATCGTGGAGGACAAGGTCGACCTCATATTCTCCCCCTGGGATACTGCTTTTCTCTTTGCAGCTGCGCCCGTTGCGAACAAGCACAAGATGGTGCTCATGGGGGGTTCCGGAGGAGCGGTCAAGCTCAAGAAGGTGATCTACAAATACCCCTACTATTTCCACGTATTGAATGGCGCTGACGACCATATGCCTGCATTGGCGGATGTTTTTGCGGAGATAGGGGTAAAGAGTGTTTACATTGCGTACATCCAGGACCTCCATGGGCTGGAGTACAACGAGATTGCCCAGAAAGAATTCCCGAAAAGGGGCATCAAGATTGTCGCAGCTAAGAGCTTTCCCCTCGACCAGCAGGACTTCACCCCTCTCCTGAAGGACGCCAAGGCGTCAGGGGCCGATGCGTTCTGCGGCTTCCTCTACCCCCAGAACGCCTTCCCCTGCACGGGCCAGGCGATGGAGGTCGGCTACAACCCGAAGGCCTTTTACATGACCGTCGGCCCCTGCCTCGCGGGTTATCGCGATGCCTTCACGGCGAAGGGCATAGACGGCGTCATGGGCGCCGGCGCATGGAGTCCCAAAAGTTCTCCCGGGGCAAAGGATTTCTTCGAAAGGTACACAAAGAGATGGAGCTTGGAGCCGGAGGGCTGGGGCACTCTCATGTACTATTCGTCGCTCCAGTTTTTCGGGCAGGCCATAGAAGAGGCGGGGACCTTGAACCAGGCGAAGATAAGGGATGTCATGGAAGCGAAAACCTACCACACAGCCCTGGGCGAATTCAGTTTCCCCAAACACGTCTTCGAGAACTTCCCCGGATTGGTTGGCCAGTGGCAGAACGGGACGTGGGAGGTTATAGATGTGGGCGCGAAAAGGACGGCGAAACCGGTGTTCCCGAAGCCGGAGTGGGCGCCTCCGCCTCCGGCCAAGAAGTAGACGGACGTTTCCATAAGTTCTTAAGTCTTGGGGAGGGGGGCTAAAAGGCTCCCCTCCCGAGGAGAAAGGTGCGTGTGTCTGCTTCGAGGTGAGGCCCTTGAGGTAGGGCCGGGGGGGACTTGTAGATGATGGTGCATGTCCTCGACATAGCCATTGGCGGCCTCCTTACGGGGGGCATATTCGCCCTCATTGCCGTGGGCTTCGGCCTCCAGTACGGCGTGGCCAGGGTCTTGAACATAGCCCATGGCGAGTTCATCATGCTCGGCGCCTTTTGCGCCTGGACGCTCTTCACTAAGGCGGGCATCACCCCTTTGTTTTCCATGCTCCTCTGCGGCCCTTTCTTCTTCTTCGTCGGCTTTGTGATTTATCGGGTTCTCTACAGCCCTCTGAGGACCTTTTCAGAATCGCCGGCGGTCTTCGAAGGCAATTCCATGCTTGCGTCATTCGGCCTTCTTTTCGTTGTCCAGAATATCGGCCTCATCATCTGGGGGGCCCCGGTCAAGGGCTACACGTAC
>CAYZAF010000487.1:0-4787 GCA_964476435.1 uncultured Syntrophaceae bacterium | reverse complement strand
CTGGCCACGGTGGGGCCGTGTCAGACCCGGGCCTGATTGTCAAAGGCGAGCATGCCGAGGGACCTGACCACCTTGTGGGTGAGGTAGCCCGATTCATTGCTCGATGCCGACGCTGCGAGAAACCCTGTGGAGAGCCATCGGTTTACAAGGGCGCCTTCGCTGTTCCTTGCCACGAAATTGGCGTCGCGATCGGCTTTCATCAGCTTGGCGACCCGGTCGATGGCTTCATCCCAGGAGATGCGCTTCCACTCGTTGCTGCCCGGCTCCCGCACCTCGGGGTATCTGAGGCGGCTCGGGCTATTCACAAAATCGACGAGGGCCGCGCCTTTCGGACAGAGCGTGCCCCTGTTCACCGGGTGATCGGGATCGCCTTCGATGTGGATGATCGAGGATTCGGCATTCTTCGCCCTGTCTCCCAGGGAATACATCAGGAGACCACAGGCAACCGAGCAGTAAGGGCAGGTATTGCGCGTCTCAACGGTTCGCACCAGCTTGAATTCACGCACCTCAGCCAAGACCGGGGCGGGCGAAAAGCCCATCGAGGCAATGGAGGAGCCGCCGAGCCCGATCCCGCAGGCCTTCAGGAACTGCCGTCTTGATATACCCATGATCTCCCTCCCCTCCCAATATATGTCCCGGGAAGGAGATTGGCATACATTTTTTCGGATGATACCTGGCTTTTTGGCCCTTATTGCTTTGCGAGACTGCACGTCCTGCCCATTTTTCTCTATTCAACTTGTGGATTCCCTGCAGCTTGCTGCAGGGTCATTTATTGGGGCAATAAGGTAGGAGAAGGCCGTGGAGGAATGGATAGGGGAAGAGCGCGCTCGTCCTTCTGGAAGATTTACCAATGCCCCGTCAGCGGAGGCAATTCAGACTGCGATTAGAGAATTCATGAGTGTATCTCAACAGGAACTTTGATGTTAAGGGACGCAGTTGACTTCTTTCGACTTACGCGCCCTGTTATTTAGAGACTAGGCGCTTTCCCTCTCCGAAAGGAAACACGGGGAAGGTCTCGAAGGTCACCAGATCGAGCCAAGCGCTCCTGCTTGCAATAAGGCCCCTCGCGTCTGTATCCACCACGTTGATTGTCCGGCAACCCTGGAGATCGATGAACTCGCAGACAACCTTGACCCCTTCAGGCCACTTCCAGCCCTCCCTCCTTTTCACAATCTCGTGCTCATCCTTTGGCGACCATGTACAGATGTTCATGAAATACATAGCGACCTCCTCACTCTTGGATTGACCACCTTCTTATATGATATCCCTGAGACGAGACAGTGCAAGCAAATAAATGAAGCTCTGAACGCGCGGGAGGCTCGGGGAGGGGGCGAAGGTCAAAACCCTCATGGGCAAAACAGCCCTCTGATTTCCTTTTTCAGCAGCCTTGCCTGGCTGGCCAAGAGGCGCCCATGCTCTCTATCCAGGTTACGCCAGCGGCCGAGGAGTCCAGCCAGGAGCGATCGATCTTTTTCGATATCGGCCTTTTCAGCGCGCCTGAGCGTCTCTTCCATGGCGGTCTCGATCCGGAGGATCTCCTCGTTACCATAGAGCCGCTCCGCGAGAAGGAGCAATGCCTCCACTGCCAATCGGTTGAGTTCTTCCATGGGCCTCCCCCATAGGGCAGGGCCGCCGCCTACGCCGAGATAGTCGAGGACGAGGAAGACATAGCCCGTGAGGCAGAGGAATTCCTTGCAGGCGGGAAAGGACGGCTCATCGCCGACGTCGTGGATGGAGCATCTCTTGTTTTCCAGGAAGGCGCAAGGCCTGGAATCGGCGACGATCCAGGCCGGCTCTCGGTAGTCGATGGTTTTCGGCAAGCCCTTGAGCAAGCCCTTGCCCAGCGGCTTATCCCTGCGCTTCGGGAAGAAGACGACCCGCCTTCCCGCCTCCTTCACCGCTATGTGGGGAGGGATGAGCCGGAGACGCTCCTCCTCGGGGCCGAAACACAGCTTCGCGAGTGAGTCCTCCTCTTTTCGGCCCCTTTCTCTTAGGGATCGCCGTATGGCCTGGAGCTTCCATGGACCTATGTACAGGCCGTGGAGAAAGGGCTCTTCGGTGAAATAGCAGCAGTAGGCCGGACAGCTAGGTTGGGGCTCAGCGCCCCCTCCAGCGGCAGAGCCGCATGGAGCCTCCCCCCTCACCCTCGCGTTCGCTCGTATGGGCTCAGCGCCCCCTCGGCGACCCGCGAGCCCAATCCCCGGGTGTAACCCGTTCTTTTGTCGGGGGTGCCCCGCTAAATCAGCTCCACTCTTTATTGCCTTGGCCGCCGGAGCCTCCCCCCTTCCGCCCGCCCCGAGCAGGCAAGATCTGTCCGCCACGGCAGCAGCCCTTGCGCGAGCGGAGGCCCTGACCCTATCCACGATAGCCTTGAGGTCCCTGTCAGTGGTCCGAGGCCCGCTCCACGGTTCGTCCGCTTCCCTGCGATCGAAGGCTTTTTGGAGAGCCCGTGCCGCGGCCCTGATGCGCTCTACGCGGTCCCAAAAGGGATCGAGACGGCGAGCCGCAGCCTCGTCCTCATCCGCCTTGGAAACGTCCCCTTTGAGGCGCCACATGGCGCTTCTCTCGTGACGATACTCCGCATTGGAGGGTGCAAGCTCGATAGCCCTCGTCATCTCTTTCAGGGCGCGGTCGAGATTGCCCTTTTTTAGATAGGCCAAACCGAGGTGCCGGCGCGTGTATGCGTGCTCTTCTAAGGCCAACGCCTTCTTGAAGAAGCGGATGGCCTGATCGAATGTGCCTGCTTCGTAAGAGGCAGCACCGCGACTGTGGAAGTACTTCTCCGCCATGGCAGGCGGTAGCCTCGACCTTCGGGTGCCCGTTGTCATCCATCAATTCCGGCTCACGCCGCCGGCGTCGCACCTGCAAGTCTCGCGACAAAGCCCTGGTTCGCGATCCCCGTGCTGGAAGGAGTGCCCGCTATCTGGGCTAGGTAGACGTTGCCGAGCCTCTTGATATGGTCGTTGACGTTGTCGAAGTACGTGTAGTGTATCTGCTCCTCGTCGATGATCGCCTGAAAGAGGTTGAGGGTCGTATTGTCACCGCATTCCCGGCATACCTGAATATACTGATTGTAGAAGTCTATTGCGTTGTCCTCGAGGTTCGCGGCAAAGGGAAAGATCTCCTCCACCGTCTGCCCCTTCTGAACCACGTCCGACAGATCACTCGTGGGCTGACCTCCCAGGTCCTCGATCCTGTCGGCGAGCATCTCTGCGTGGCGCATCTCGTCAATGGCGACGAGCTTCATCTTCATGGCCATGTCCCCATAGTCCATGTTTTCCAGATCATAGTGTTGCACCATGTACTGATGGATCGCGTGCAGCTCCATTGATCGCGCGCTGTTCAACGCCTGGATTACCTTCTTTTTCCGCTCTTCTCTACCCTCAGGCATGACCTTCTCCTCCTCAGCTAGAATATACCCCTCTTGTGAACCACCTGGCCTATGACCAATGTTCCTGGCCACAACACTTGCTGATCTTGCCTCTCGTTAGCATAATCCATGTGCCTGAAAATTGCACGCTCTTGCTCGTAGGCCCCTTTTTTGTTTCCCGTCGTCGATCGGGGAGAAAAGGTTCGCTAAAGCTATGGACTGCCCTGGAGGGGATGGCGAAGGGCCATCCCCTCGAACTAGCAGCTTGTGTCGATGGTCCGCGTCGTTTATACTTGATAGGATCATGGCAGGCCGACGACTACAACTGCCGACGAAAGCCGACCTTCTCGCCGCGCGATCGAGACCGGTGCCGGATATCATTGCCCACGGGCTGAAGGTGCTCTTCTGCGGCATCAATCCGGGCCTTTACTCGGGAGCGGTGGGGCACCATTTTGCGCGGCCGGGGAACAGGTTCTGGAGGGTCCTTTTCGAGGCAGGGTTCACCGACCGCCTGCTTTCACCCTACGATGAAGAGCTGCTTCTGCCTTTGCAATACGGCATCACCAACGTCGTCAATTTCGCGACGGCCAGGGCCGACGAGCTGTCCCTTGAGGCGTTGCGCGAGGGCGCCGCTCTCCTGGAAAAGAAGGTGCGGGAGTTCTCTCCCCTTGTCCTGGCAGTGCTTGGGATCGACGCATACAGGAAGGCCTTTGACAGACCCCATGCGCGCCTAGGCCGGCAGGCAGAGACCATAGGCGCAACCCGTCTGTGGGTGCTGCCGAACCCGAGCGGAATCAATGCCAGCTACCGGATGGACGATCTGGCACGGCTATTCTCCGAATTGAAAGAGGACCTGTGAGGAGCCTCCCCATGGGGAGCGCCCGTTCTCGCGAAAAGCCGCATGAATAGAAACGGGGTCTTGAGGATCACGAACCTGACGAAAGAATATGGCGCCGTTCGGGCTGTGGATCGTATCTCGTTCCACGTGAACGCAGGGGAGGTGGTCGGCCTTCTTGGTCCCAACGGCGCGGGAAAGACGACGACCATCAATATGATTCTCGGCATCCTCGAGCCGACGGGCGGGTTGATCGAGGTTCTGGACAGAGGGCTCGCAGGACACAGGTCCGAGGTGGCGAAGGGCATCAACTTCGCGGCGGTCTACGCCCACATGCCTGCCAACCTCACGGTCCTGCAGAACCTCCGCGTCTTCGGCCTGCTCTACGAGGTGAAGGGGCTCAAGCAAAGGATCGCCTCCCTCTTGAGGGAATTCGACCTGGAGGATCTTGCCAAGACAAAGGCAGGGCTCCTCTCCTCAGGCGAGCTGAGCCGCCTCAACCTGGCCAAGGCCGTGATCAATCGTCCCCGCCTGCTCCTCCTCGATGAGCCCACGGCTTCGCTCGACCCGAGCGTCTCATCG
>CAYZAF010000486.1:0-2410 GCA_964476435.1 uncultured Syntrophaceae bacterium | reverse complement strand
AGGAGGAGCATGAAGACGACCCAGTAGGGGTCGACAAATCTCGGGACGAGGAGGAGGGCGATGAGAACGAGAAGCCAGAAGCCGTTGGAGAGGGTCGCGCCCTTTCTAAACATGCTTGAATAATCCCTCCGGCTTCAGAAGAAGGACGAGAACCAGTATGAAGAACGCGACGGTAAGGGACCAGTTTGCACCAAGATAGAAGCCCGCGAAAGTTTCCGCAACCCCAAGGATAAGTCCTCCCACGAGAGAGCCTATGAGGCTCCCCGATCCGCCGAGCATGACGACCGCGATATAGCGAATGGTGAGGGGAAGACCGATGAAGGGGCCGATGGTAAACTGCATGACATAGAAGACACCGGCCATCGCAGCCAGACAGACGGCGATCCCGAAGACGAAAGTCACTATTCTGGGCACGTTGATGCCGATCACCAGGGCGCCCTCCCTGTTCTGAAGGATGGCCCGGATCGCCTTTCCGACAAAGGTCTTCTTGAGGTAGAAGTGGAGAAAGACCGTGAGGGCGATAATCGACAGGAGAATGGTCAGGCGAAGGGAAGAGACAACCACCCCGTAGGCAATGAAAGAGGGCATGGAATAAGAGACCCCTTTGACCGTGGGACCCCAGATGAAGGATGCCGTGTCCTCGATAGCTGTTGCGATGCCGACAGTCACCACGATCGACGAAAAGAGGAGCTGCCGGGGCGGCCTGGAGAGAATAGGCCTGATGAATGCCTTCTGATATGCGAAGCCGACGAGGATGAAAAGAGGGATGACGATGGGCAGGATAAGAAAGGGGTTCCATCCCGTGGCAGCGAAGATGAGGTAGGTAACCAGGCCGCCGAGCATGAGGAAT
This sequence comes from uncultured Syntrophaceae bacterium, assembly GCA_964476435.1. Taxonomy (GTDB): domain Bacteria; phylum Desulfobacterota; class Syntrophorhabdia; order Syntrophorhabdales; family WCHB1-27; genus CAVVNC01. The sequence goes on along the minus strand of CAYZAF010000486.1, from coordinate 1,560 downwards.
TCACCGTGGGAGATATTGAGCACGTCGGCGATGCAGAAGATGAGGGAGAGCCCGAAGGCGGCGAGGGCATACGTGCCGCCTTGGAGCACTCCCGCAAGAACCAGCTGAAGAAGTATCAGGACCTGGCCCACCCTTTTAAGCTCCCCTTAAAATTCTAGGGAGTCGGATAGACATGCTTGTGGGTGGCAATCTTTTTCGGACCCACGATATAGTACTTCCCGTCGATATATTGGACCGCGAGCTGCTTGAAGGAGGAATGCCCCTTCGTCGGCTCGAAATACATGGGTCCGATGATGGACTCGAAGTTGACCGCCTTTATAGCCTTCATGAGATCGTCGGCCTTCAGGGAATCGGCCTTCGGAATGGCAACCTCGAGCACCTCGAAGGGCACGTAGTGGAGAGACACGTCCATATAGTCGTCGGGGTCGATCTTCGCCTGATTCAAGATCTCATGAAATTTCTTCAGGTTGCCGTAAGGCATTCCCGTGAGCCAGTTGTACTCGGTCGTCACATAGTTCGCATCCTTTCCGAGCGCATCAGAGAAGGATTTGTCCGCATGGGTGAAGTGCCATTCTTTCGGCTTGAGCCCGAACTCCTTTGCCTGTTTCTTGAGGGTCACGGCGAAGGGGGTGAAGGCCGAAACGTAGACGACATCCGCGTTTGCCGCTTTCAGCTTCACGAGAATAGAGGTGAAGTCTGTCGTCCCCGCAGGGGCGATCTCCTTGAAGACCGTCTGGAAACCCCTCTTTTCGTTGGCGGGAATGGCGCCCTCGTAAACTTCGCGGGTATGGGGAGTATCCTCCGCCACATAGGCGATAGTCTTGACCTGCTTCTCGTCTTTCAGCATTTCGAAGTACGAATCCGACCATGCGGTCGAGAGGCTGTTGACGCCGACGATCCACTTAAAACCGCGCTCGAAGATCTGCGGGGTATTTGCGGTCGCCAGGATCATGGGAAGATGATACTTCTCGGCAACTGCAGTCACGGGAAAGGTGATGGGGCTCGATTTCGGGCCTATGAGAACATCGCACTTGTCGATTGTGACGAGGCGCTCATAGAACTTGACTGCCGTTGCCTGGTCGCTCTTGTCATCGTAAACGATCGTTCTCACGGGGAGCTTCTTGTTGAAGGCCTTGACGTATATACCCCCCTCCTTGGTGTTGACATAGTTCTCCCAAGCTTTTACCATTCTGTCGAAGGTGCCCACATCGACCGCGAAAATGCCCGTGAGACAGAGCGTCATGCCTATCACGATCTCTTTTTTCTCCTGGGCCCCGGAAGGAAGGACCATGCTCAGGAAGAGCACCCCTGCAAGTACCAGGACCAATCCACCTTTTTTCATAGCTTACCCCCTCTTCCAATTACTTTAGTCTTCCCTTTGACCGATCCTCAAATCCCTAAATAGGACCTTCGTATCTCGTCATCCTTGAGCAAATCCTCGCTCCGCCCTTCCCTCACGATCCGGCCGTTTTCGAGCACGTAGGTCCGATGGGAGATCTCCATGGCCTGCCTGGCGTTCTGTTCGACGAGAAGGATAGTCATGCCTTCGCTGTTGATCCT
>CAYZAF010000485.1:0-4742 GCA_964476435.1 uncultured Syntrophaceae bacterium | reverse complement strand
CCTTTCCCGCCTCTGCTTCGAGGCCTCCGCGCATCGTTATTCAACAAGTTACCGAACTGGTCGAGGCGTGCGAGAGTCCCCCCGCAAGTCGGAAGTGTTGGATAGGAGTTGGATAACTCCTGGTATGTAGTCGGACGATGGAAAACGAAATGTTCGTAAGTTATTGAAATCAAAAGTGCCGAGGATCGGAATCGAACCAATGACACGCGGATTTTCAGTCCGCTGCTCTACCGACTGAGCTACCTCGGCACCACGTCCCATTGTAACTGGAATCGGCCGCATAGTCAAGGATTTCGTGGCTCTCGTGCCCTTTTCAATGGGCCTTGCGACCCCATTCTCGCTTTGCCTCAAAACCCTATGACCCTTCGTAAGGCGAGTTGCTTCGCAATGACGGGATGACGCCATCGTGCCTCCTTTCCGGCCTTTACTGGTCTCAAGAAAAGGTGTTAAATTGACAGCATGGACATGACATGCGCCATTCTGTCAGGGGGCAGGAGCAGGCGGATGGGGCGGGATAAGGCGACCATTCAGGTCGGGAGTACGACATTGATCCGTCATGCCTATGACATGGCGCACGGAGCATTCGTTGACATCATGGTGGTATCGAGCGTTCACCGTGCCATCGAAGGCATGGAAGCGCGAATCGTCCGGGATGTCCTGCCCATATCAGGGTCTTTGACCGGCATTGTCTCAGCGCTCCTCGCGGCCGATACCCCTTACGTCTTCGTTCTGGGGTGCGACATGCCTTTTCTCACCAGAGCGGCAATCTGCTACACCTTAAGCCAGGTAGAGGGGGAGCAGATAGTAGTGCCGGGGACCGAGGCAGGACTCGAGCCCCTGCACGCCGTCTACCACAGAAGCTGCCTTTCCACCATGCTCAGCGCCATCGAAAGGGGGCACATGAAGGTGGCCAGGCTCTTTCCTTTTTTTTCTGTCAAGGCCCTGCCCTCGAACCCCCTCTTCTTCAACGAAGGTGTTTCGGTTTTCACCAATGTCAATACCGGCGAGGAGCTGAGCCGTGCAGAACGGGTCCTGGGATGACGATGTAGAGATCGAAGGCATGACCGATGCGGACCTCGAACAGGTCATGGCCATCGAGAGGGGGTCATTTCCCGCGCCCTGGTCGCCAACGCTCTTCAAAGAGACCCTGGCCTTCCCCCATGCCCACAATTTCGTTATCAGAAAAAGAGTTGACAACAAGGTAGTCGGTTATGCAAACTTCTACCTTATACGCGACGAGGTACAGGTTCTGAATATCGCCATTGACCCGGCGTCACGAAAAAAAGGCTACGCCACAAGGCTCATGAAGCATGCAATCGCCCTGCTCGCGAAGCAAAGGGCGCAGGATTTCTACCTCGAGGTGCGCGAGTCAAATGGGGACGCTATGAGACTCTACCAGGGTCTCGGGTTCAGGAAGATAGGGAGAAGAAAGAGGTACTACACGGAGACAAACGAAGATGCCATCGTCATGCATCTCAAGGTGAAAGAGGCCGAATGGATGACATAGAAGGGACGATCGTGCGCAACGAGCCCGTCATTCCAGGCCACTTCCGGGTCTCGATACGCCTGGCGAGGTCCATGGGAAGGGTGCGGCCGGGCCAGTTCGTCATGCTCAGGATCCCCTCGTCAGAAGTCTTCCTGCGAAGGCCTTTCAGCATCTACAACTACGATAGGGGCGTGTTGTCCCTGCTCTACAAAGTGGCTGGCAGAGGAACCGCAGCCCTTGCCAACGCCCGGGCCAAAGTGCGGGTAATGGTGCTTGGGCCCCTGGGCAACGGCTTCACCGTCCTCGCGGGGCACGAGGCGATAGTCGTCGCCGGCGGCATCGGCATCGCGGGCGTGAACCTCCTCTGGTCGAAGCTGCGGGAGAGGAAATTTCTTTTCTGGGGCTGTACGAGCAGCGCGGAAGCGGGCCTCGTCGACGACCTGATCTCCTGCGAGCCCTATGTCTCTACCATAGATGGCTCTCTCGGTTGTAAGGGAAACGTGGTGGAGCTGCTGGGCCAGCACATCTCCGTGTTGAGGCGGCCTGCCCAGGTATTCGCGTGCGGTCCCGAGCCGATGCTCTCAAGCTTGCGGGCACTCCTCGGGGACGAGCGCATCCCTTGCCAGGTCCTGGTGGAGGAGAGAATGGCATGCGGCCTGGGCATATGCTTCGGCTGCGTCAGAAAAACCCTTGACGAGGCGGAGCCGTACAAGAGGGTATGCAAAGAAGGGCCAGTGTTCGACCTATGGCAGATCTCTCCCTAAGTCTCTTTGGCAAGAGGCTGAAGAACCCGGTGATGAACGCCTCAGGCACCCTCGGCTACGGGAGCGAGATCGAGCCCCTCTGGACCGTGGATACCCTCGGGGCCTACGTGTCGAAAGGCCTCTCGCTCTTGCCCCACCATGGGAACCCTCCCCCGAGGTTGTGGGAAGAGCCTTCTGCCCTGATCAATAGCGTGGGCCTGCAGAACGTCGGGGTGGAACGGTTCTTCAAGGAGAAATTCCCCCTCTTCGAAGAACGAAACACGCCGGTCATTATCAACTTCTTCGGCTTCACCGAGGAGGACTACGTCAGGTGCGCAGAAAGCATAGGTGCCAACCGGCTCATCCTGGCCCTGGAAATAAACCTCTCCTGCCCGAACATCAAAGAGGGAGGCATATGCTTCGGCAAAGAAGCTCAAGGAGTCTTCAGAATCGTCAAGAAAGTGAAAGAAGCGACGCCCCTCCCTATCGTCGCCAAGTTGACCCCGGAGGTGACCGATATCGTGGCGATAGCGGCTGCTGCCTTTGAGGCGGGCGCGGATGGCATCAACGTGCTCAATACGTTCCCAGCCGCTGCAATGGATATCGAGAACCGTGTCGTTGCGCTCCGCGGAGGTCTGTCCGGCCCTTTTCTCAAGCCCATGGCCCTTCGGGCAATAGCCGACATATCCCGTCGCATTCCCATACCCGTCATCGGCACCGGGGGCATCTTGGACCATCGCGACGCCCTTTCCTTCCTCATGGCAGGGGCTGCTGCCGTGCAGGTAGGAACGGCGACGTTCGTCGACCCTTATGCCATTCCCAAGATCATCAAGGGGATGGGGGCCTTCCTGGAGGCCCGCGGCATACCACGCATAGACCAGATCATAGGAACTGCCCGTGCTCAAGATAGCGACATTTGAACCGGACGCCGTCACGCTCCTCCAAGAGCGCCTCAACCTTCCGGAACTCATCGCAAGGATTCTCGCCATTCGGGGCATCAAGACCGTTCAGGATGCGGAACGTTTTCTCTACCCAAGCCTAGACCACCTTTCCGATCCCTTTCTCTTGCCTGACATACGTCCCGCGGTTTCCGCCGTGACGGAAGCCATCGCGTCGGGCAGGAGAATAGGGCTCTTCGGGGACTACGATGCGGACGGGGTCACCGCTACGGCTCTCATGTCGGGCTTTCTCAAGAAAGTCGGCGCTGCTGCCGAGGTCTACCTCCCCGCGAGGGAAGAAGGATACGGGCTCAGCCAGGATGCAGTACGGACATTGCGGGAAAGGGGGGTGGACCTTCTCATCTGCCTCGATTGCGGCTCCTCCAACGTAGCGGAGCTGGAGCTGGCAGCCCGACTGGGAATGGAGGCCGTGATCATCGACCACCACGAGGTGGATGACCCTCTTCCCCGGTCCCTGGCCCTCGTCAACCCGAAGCGGCGGGATTCGGTTTTCCCCACCCGGGACCTTGCTGCCTGCGGCGTCGCCTTCTTCTTCCTCCTCGCTCTGCGGAGGACCATGCACGGCAGCGGGCTCCTCAAGCAGCCGGTGAACTTGAAACGGGAGCTTGACCTCGTTGCCATAGGCACGATCGGGGACATGGTGCCGCTCACAGGAGATAACCGCATCCTCGTCAAGTTCGGCATTGGGGTCATGGAGAAACACCCAAAGACCTGGCTGAAGTCCTTTCAGAGACAGAACCTTTTGTTCCATGAAAGGCTGGACGCATACGCCCTGAGCTTCGTCATCGTCCCGAGGATAAACGCTGCGGGGCGGGTCTCCCATCCCGCGGGAGCCCTCCAGTTCCTGCTCACCGCGGAGGAGGAGGAATCGGGCAGGCTCCTTTCCGAGTTGAACAAGGCGAACAGGCAGAGACAGGAGATAGAGGAGGCCATCATACAGGAAGCTCATGCGAAGATTGCGGACGAGCGTCTCTCCTGTCGCCGCTCCCTCGTACTGAGCAAAGAGGACTGGCCCATAGGCGTCATCGGCATAGCCGCCCAGAAGCTCGCGGAGAACTATGGAAAACCGTGCGTCATCCTCACGAGGGTGGATGGGACGTGGAAAGGCTCGGCAAGAGGCGTGCCCGGTCTCGACCTTCACCGCGCCGTGGGCTCAGTCTCTTCTATGCTCCTCAGATTCGGCGGCCACCGGCATGCATGCGGCCTGTCACTCGCTCACGAAAACGTGGGCCCTTTCTCCGACGCTTTTGAGGATGCCGTCAGAAGGTCCCTCCCTGAGATGGAGCGAAGCGTCAGCGTGGATGCCGTCGTAGAGTTCGAGGATCTGACGCCCGAGGTTGTCGAATACATCGAGCTTCTTGCCCCTTTCGGATTGGGGAATCCGAGGCCGGCCTTTCTTCTCGCGCCGTCGTCGGTCTATGGGAGTAACAGGTTCGTGAAGCTCGTCGACCGGCAGAACAGGACATGGCACGGGAATCTGCACAAGGGGACAGAAGTGCCCGATGTTTCCGATGTCAGGGTCGTCGCCTGCCCCTTCCTGAAGGAAGACCTGGG
>CAYZAF010000484.1:0-2564 GCA_964476435.1 uncultured Syntrophaceae bacterium | reverse complement strand
CCTTGCGGCAAAAGCCCTGCTTGACGAGAACCCCGAGCCGACCGCGAAAGAGGTGCGCAGGGCGATCTCGGGCAACCTGTGCCGCTGCACGGGGTACCAGCAGATCGTCGATGCGGTGATGGCAGCTGCGGCAGCGATGAGGACGGGAGCGCCCGTGTAAGGGTGGGCAAGAGATAGCAAAGAAAGGGGGGTGCCATGCTCGAAGGCTTTGTGAGTTATCCCGATGCGTTTGTGAAGCTTTACAGGCAAAAAGGCCTCTGGGTCGATAAGACCATTGGGGAGGAGCTCGACGAGGCGGTTGCCAAGTACGCCGACAGGACAGCCCTGGCCTGCGACGGCCGCCACGTCACCTACCGGGAGCTCGGGGAGAGGGCGGCCAGGCTGGCCCTCCACTTCATCGACAAAGGGCTCCGGCCATACGACCGCGTAATCATGCAACTGCCGAACGAACTCGAATTCGCTTACTGCTTCTATGCCGCCGCCAAAATAGGGGTGATACCCATCATGTCGCTGCCGGCCCACCGCAGCGCCGAGATAACGTTCTTCGCTCAGTTCACCGGCGCGCGGGCGCATTTCATGCCCGCCGTCTATAAGGATTTCTCCCACCAGGCCCTTTCCCGCGAGGTGCGGGAGAAGGCGCCAGGGATGACCCTCCAGTTCGTCTCGGGTGGCCCTGTCGAAGAAGGGTTCATCTCGATATCCGCGCTCCTCGAAGATAAGATCGAGGAGCGCATACCCCTAAGCCGGCTCGCGGACTTCCGCCCTGACCCCCTTGAGCCGGGCCTCTTCCAGCTCTCCGGCGGCACGACGGGGGTCCCGAAGATCATCCCGCGGACACACAACGACTATAGCCTCAATTTCAAGGCGGTCTCCGACATCTGCGCCGTGACCCTTGAATCGGTCCTGGGCATCGCCATCCCGGTCAACCATAATTTCGCCCTCTCCTGTCCCGGCCTTCTGGGCGGGCTTTACAGCGGCGCAAAGGTCGTCCTTATCGGAAGCCCGAGGACAGAGGCCGTCCTCGCTGCGATCCAGAAGGAGAAGATCACTATCATGCCGACGCCCCCCGCGCTGCTCATTAGATGGATGGAGTTTCCACAGCTCTCCGACTACGACCTTTCGTCCCTGCGGTACGTCATAGCGGGCGGCGCCAGGCTGAACGCGGAGGTGGCCCGGAAGATAAGGCCGATCCTGGGCTGTGAGTATTTCCAGAACCTGGGGATGGGGGAAGGGATGGGCTTTTGGAGCCGCATCGGAGACGAAGAAGACATACTGCTGAACACCCAGGGAGCCCCCATGTTCGAGGAGGACGAGATCAGGGTGGTCGATGAGAACGAAAAAGAGGTGCCTTACGGGGAGAGAGGGGAGCTTCTGGTGCGCGGTCCGATAACGATCAGGGGCTACTATAACTCCCCAGAATATAACAAGAAGGCTTTCACCGCCGACGGCTTCTACCGCACGGGGGACGTGGTAAGGATGTACAAGGGGCGGTATGTCTCCGTCGAGGGGAGGATCAAGGACACGATCAACCGGGGCGCGGAGAAGATAAACGCCGAGGAGGTCGAAAACCATATCCTCGCACATCCCGATGTAGAAAATTGCGCCTACGTAGCCATGCCCGACCGGGTGCTCGGTGAAAAGGCTTGCGCCTTCGTCCTCCCCAGACCGGGAAAGACCCTCACGCTCCAGGGGCTTCAGACCTTCCTCAAAGAAGAGAGGAACATCACCGTCTTCAAGCTCCCCGAGCGGCTTGAGATAGTCGACGCCTTTCCAATGACGAACGTGGGCAAGATTGACAAGAAGGAGCTTCGCAGGATTATAGCTGAAAAGATCAATGCCGAGGAAAGAGGGTAATGCGAGAGCGTTCTTCATAATTCATTTCCGATTGCAGCGCCGCGGAAGCAACTTTTTCTGGGTTGTCGGCTCGCAGAGAGCACGATCGGCCCTCTCGATGAGGGCGCCTTTCATGCGGAACTGGGTGCTCGTGAAGTGGTCGGCTTTCATGAGGAGTCATATCCGCTCGATGGGGTTGAAGTCAGGAAGCGCGCACCATCAAATACAAGGCCGAGCTGCCGACAAAATGTAGGGCGGGACAACGAAACGCAAGCCGGAAATTACTGAAATCTTTGCCGGCGACGATCGGTGGAACATCATGGACCCCTTTCGGCCATCACCGTGTGAGTCCGAGAGCATTAAGAGCAAGTTTTTCCGCGAGATCAGTGACGGCCTCGACGGTATCCCTTCTGCTGAAATCAAACCAGTAGGTCGTCCAGGTCGACATACCTAATAAGAAAAGCGCGGCCCAGGAAGGCCTGAGTTCGGAACTTACTCTTTCCCGCACTCTCTTCTATGCGTCCTCCCGTCCGAAGGCCGAGGACGAGTGCTCCTGCAATAGCGTCGTGCGTCTTCTCCATGAGAAGGGTTATGTCCTGAAAGTGCCGAGGCCCTCGCCGGACAGACTTAGATGAAGCCCTCACGGAGGAGTTTCCCATCGCGGAGCATGGAGGTCTGAGAAAGAGAGACGCTAAGAAGCGCAATGAAGCGCAAGACCAAAGCAGTTCATG
>CAYZAF010000483.1:0-1970 GCA_964476435.1 uncultured Syntrophaceae bacterium | reverse complement strand
ATCATCGGGTAGTGAGGGCCCATCCGACAAATCCCGAAAAAAGCTAACCCGTCGCAAACGATGGACAGCCTCTGGTAATCTCCAGGCAGCTAGACCAGCAGCAAGGCCAACACCGTCGATGATCCTGCCCAAATGGTCGTTGTGGCAAGACCGGCTGAAGGGATCACGAAAAGACTGGCAAGGAGCGCCGCAATACAGCCCCCGAACAGATCGGCAGCGTAGAGCGGAGAAACAGCTTTGCCCTGGTCCGGGATGGCGTAGCGGCTGGCGCAGGCAAAGACCCCCGCCACCACGAAGCCCGCAGCCGCGAGGATAGAGCCCGTTTCGACGAGCCCCGCTGCCCGGCCGGCGTGGAGCTGCCCGTAAACAAAGGCGCAGAGGGCGCAGAATCCCACGAGGAGAGCCCCGCTCAAGATCCTTACCCTCCCTATCCGAAGGCCCTTCCCCCCATTAGCCCTCTCCAGGGCATAGGCGCCGAACGCGAGACCTACCATGAAGCTCATGAGCAGGACGCCGATATCCTGATAGAGGACGCCGTATTTTACCTGGTAGTAGAGCATGGCCACCGATTCCAGCGCCATGCCTGCAAAGCCGGCTGTGCCTGCCAGGAGGATCCTGCGGATCCCCGTTCGCTTCCGGATTGCCGCAAAAAAGAGGGCAATTGCCCCGGCGAGGAGCCAGACACCCGACGATCCGGAGGAAAGCCTCCCCCATTGTGACACATCCTTCGAGGCGAGGGAAGGGAAAAACTTCGAGAGCCAGATGGCAAGGGTGTACTGGTAGCAGATGGGTCTCAAGTCCGTGTTCATGGGCGCCTTGGTCGCCTTGAGCATCTGGCGGATCTCGAAGAACCTGTCGTTGCCGTAGAGGTAGCGGATGTAGGCAGGGGAGACGAGATGCGTCGGGACGGCCAGCCGTTGCCAGCGATCGATGAGGATCTCCGGATCCATTGGCAGCGGGGCGAAAGAGCCGGTCACGACATTCGTTTCGCCCGGCAAAAAAAACACCTCGGGGAAGACGGCCTTCAGAGCGGCATATATGCTCTCCATGCGAGCCCTTTCAATAGGGGTCCTGAGGTTCTCGCCGCTTCTGAGCCGCAGGGCGAGGATGCTGTCCGGCAGCATGCGCGAGGCACACTCGGCAAAGAACTCCCTCGTATAGAAGCGGTTCGCCTGGCCCGAGACCGGCTCGGGCATGGCGACCATGATGAGATCGTAGGCCCCGCTCCCCTGCACAAAACGCCGGGGGTCGGCAAATCTCAGGGCAACGCGTCCATCGTCGACCCAGGTTCGCTGGCCGGCGGGCATAAGGGACATGACCACATCGACCTCGGTCCTACTGAGCTGCACGCAGTCGATTCTCTCGGGCTTGTACTTGAGGATCTCCCTGACCGTACCGTCCATGCCCCCAAGGACGAGCACATTCCTGATAGGGGGCGCGTGCTGCAGGGCGGGAAGGTGGGCAAAGGCCTCGATCTCTCTGTCCTGCGTGTCGAATGCCAGGGCATCGTTCTCAAAGACAGCGATCTGGCCGGATGACCCGGTAACCGTGATCCGGCCGTAAGGGGTGTCCCTGGTTTTCAGCAGGCCCTCATGGTTCCAGGCAGCCGTCACCTGTTCGATGGGGCCGGAAAGGAAGAGGGCGAGAACGAGGAGCGGCGCAAGGACGATGGCCGGGAGCCTGACCCCCAGACCCATCCGCCTGCGCATTGTGGCAGCAAGGCAGGCCATGGCGCAGACCACGGAGAGGGCGAAAGTCTGGACGTCCCACTTGACGAAGAGCGTTGAGGCAAGTCCGCCGAGAAGTCCCCCTGCGCTCTCCACTGCGTACGCGAGCGCCAGGCCCCTGCCTTTTTCCGTATAGAGCCGCGCTGCCCGCTGGAACAGCAATCCCAGGGGGATACCTATGGGCCCCATTGCGAGGAGCATGATCTCGATCTGCCGAAAGAAGGAGAGGTAGGCGCCCGGAAC
>CAYZAF010000482.1:0-1753 GCA_964476435.1 uncultured Syntrophaceae bacterium | reverse complement strand
CCTCAGCAGGCCGTTTCCCGGGATCCGAAGGGGAATGCCGTTGCCCTGATCGTGGATGACTCGGGCAAGGTTGCGCTGAGAATGCTCACCATCGACCGCGCCCTGGGCGACAAATGGCTCGTCGCCTCCGGCCTCGCTACTGGAGATAGAGTGATAGTCGAGGGTCTCCAGAAAGTTCGACCTGGCGTTCCGGTGAAGATCGTTCCTCCGGGCGCCGGGCAGAATGCAGCTCCCGCCGGCAAGGCGGCCTCGAGCGGAGGCGCCTGATGCTATCGAAATTCTTTTTGGATCGCCCGGTTTTTGCCTGGGTGATCGCGATCATCATCATTCTGGCCGGTCTTCTCGCCATACACAATCTGCCCGTATCGCAGTACCCCGCCATCGCGCCCCCGTCGATCTACATTCAGGCGTCGTACCCCGGCGCTTCGGCGGAGACCGCCGAGAACACCGTGACCCAGATCATCGAACAGAAGATGACCGGCATCGACAAAATGATCTACCTCTCGGCGACGAGCGACTCGTCCGGTACTTCCCGCCTCGAGCTGACCTTTGAGCCGGGAACGGACCCGGACCTCGCCTGGGCAAAGGTGCAGAACAAGCTCCAGCTCGCCATGCCGAGCTTGCCCCTGGTGGTCCAACAACAGGGCGTCTCCGTGGGCAAAGCCACGAGAAATTACCTCATGGTAGTGGGTCTCATCTCCGAAGACGGCAGCATGGACAACCACGATTTGATGGACTACGCCCAGTCAAACCTGGAGAAGGTCGTGGCGCGGATTCCGGGCGTGGGCGAGGTTGAGGAGTTCGGCACCCAGTACGCCATGCGCATCTGGCTCAACCCGAACCTGCTTACCGATTATTCCCTCACCGTGGACGACGTGGTTGCGGCGCTCCAGTCGTACAACGTGGAAGTCTCGGCGGGGCAATTCGGCGGCGCCCCAGCCGTTCTCGGTCAGCGCCTCAACGTCTCCGTCATCGTCCAGAGCCTCCTCAAGACCCCTGAGGAGTTCGCCTCCATTCCCATCCGCATCAATCCGGACGGCTCCATCGTACGGATCAGCGACGTAGGACGGGCTGAGTTGGGAACCGAAGCGTACGACATCGAGAGCGTCTTCAACGGCAAGCCGTGCGCCGGCATGGCCATCAGGCAGGTAGCGGGCGCCAACGCCCTCGACACCGCCAACGCCATCAAGGCAAAGCTGCAGGAGCTGAGTCCTTACTTTCCCCACGGGATGAAGGTCGTCTACCCTTACGACACCACCCCCTTCATCAAGATAGCCATCAGGGAAGTGGTGAAGACGCTCCTTGAAGCCATCCTGCTTGTCTTCCTCATCATGTGGCTTTTCATGGGAAGCTTGCGGGCCACGCTGATCCCCACCATCGCCGTGCCCGTGGTGCTCCTCGGGACCTTCGGCGTCCTTTCGCTCTCCGGGTTTTCCATTAACATGCTCACCATGTTCGCTATGGTGCTTTCCATCGGCTTGCTCGTGGACGACGCCATAGTGGTTGTCGAGAACGTGGAGCGCATCATGAGCGAGGAGGGGCTTTCGCCACGGGAAGCCACGACAAAATCGATGGTCCAGATCACGAGCGCCCTCATCGGCATCGGCCTCGTGCTCGCCGCGGTCTTCGGCCCCATGGCTTTCTTCAAGGGCTCCACGGGCGTCATCTACCGCCAGTTCTCCCTCACCATCATCGCCTCCATGCTCCTCTCGGTGCTGGTGGCCCTGATCCTGACCCCGGTCCTCTGCGCCAC
>CAYZAF010000481.1:0-2823 GCA_964476435.1 uncultured Syntrophaceae bacterium | reverse complement strand
GTTCCCTTGAACTCGCCGCCGAACACCACGTCCCTCACCTTCGCGGAATCGATCGCCCCTGCCCTCTCGATAGCCATTGCGAGAACCTGGGGATTGGCGTAGTAGAGCCCCGCGTTGACAGAGTCCCTGCCGAAGTGCTTCTTGAATTGCATGCCCAGCTCTTTTGCGCCTGGATTGCCTGAATTCTCCGACCAGAAGCCGTCATGGATGATGTAGTTGGCGTCTTTGCCCATGGCGGAAGCGAACTCCGTTGGCCAGAAGCCCTTGTATCCCTGTATGTACCGGAGCTTGAGCTGCTGCTCCTTGGCCTGTCTCAGGAAGGTGATCGCGTCGGCGGGGACGCCGAAGAAGAGCAAAGCGTCTGCTTTTGCGCCCTTCATCTTGAGAATCTGCGAGGAAAAATCCTTAGCCCCCACCGGGTAGGGATCATCCTCGACGAAGGCGTAGCCGTACTTGTCCGCCCATTGTCTGAAGCGGGCTCCGAAGCCCTGACCGTTCATGTCGTCTTCGAGCAGGAGGGCCGGCCTCTTAATCTTGTCGGCTTCCGGCAGGGCCTTCCAGATGAGGAAGGGGACCTCGGCTGCGCTCAAGCCAGTGAAGAAGAAGTCCGTTGCCCACTTGTAGTTCTGCTTTCCCACCTCGTCGAGCCAGGTACAGGTCATGGCAAAGTAAAGCTTGTACTTCTCGCACACGGTCGCTGCGGCAAGGTTGTACTGGAGCACGTTGCTCGACATGGCAAAGTCGATCTTGTCGAACTTGATGAGCCTTTCCATGGCTGCAGCCGCCTGATCGGGCGCGCTCCTGTCGTCGGCAAAGACGAGCCTTATGGGGAGCTTCTTGCCAGCCTCCTTGACGTAGACGCCTCCCTTCTGGTTGATGTCGGCGACTGACTGCTCATACGCCCATTTCTGCTCAGACCCCGTCATGTTGTTCGGGCCAGTCATGGAGTTGATGGCGCCCACCACGATCTCCTTCTTGTCGAATCCGTGCGCGACGCCGGTCGACATTACAAAGACCGCACCGGCAAGAAAAAAGGAGCACCCCAACCACACAAAGCGACCTCTCCCTTTCATGTCACCCCTCCTTCTTCGACTGGCCCCATGGGAGCTTGATCCCCATGAGGCTTTACGGGTCGTCACCGTTTCAGTATCCCTTCGGCATAAGCCGCGCGCAGCCTGGGCTTCTCTATCTTACCGGTCGAGCCGCGGGGCACGGGAGCGCAGATGATCTCCCTGGGGCGCTTGTACCGCGGCAGGTGCTCCTCGCAATAGAGCCGCAACTCGGCCTCGCCAGGCTCCTCGCCCTCGGCAGCCTGTATGACTGCGACGATCACCTCTCCGAGCCTCTCGTCAGGAACGCCGATCACTGCCACATCGTGAACTTTCGGGTGTCTGAGCAGCACCCCTTCGATCTCCACCGGGTAGACATTCTCCCCTCCGCAGATGATGAGGTCTTTCTTGCGGTCCACGATGTAGATGAACCCATCCGCGTCGATTTTCCCCAAGTCCCCCGTGTGGAGCCATCCGTTCCGTACGACCTGAGCCGTGGCCTCGGGATTCTTGTAGTACCCCTTCATGACGCCGCTGCCCCGCACCACTAGCTCGCCGACCTCTTCCACCCCCACATCCGTGCCGTCTTCCCTCACGACCCGCACGTCCCAGGCGATGCTCGGCTTGCCTATAGCCCCGATCTTGTCCTCCCTCTGGGTGCCGAGGCTCGTCACCCCAGGGCCCCCGGCCTCGCTCAAGCCGTAGCTCGTGTCGTAGGCCATGTCGGGGAAATAGGACTTCCATTGCCTGATCAGGCTCTGGGGGATAGGCTGGGCGCCCATGTGGACGAGCCTGAGGCAGCTCAAATCGTAGCTTTCGGGCCTTATCTCACCTCTGTCGAATGCGCCCAGGATATCGAGGGCCCACGGCACGAGGAGGAAGACCATGGTCGCCCGCTCCACGGCAAGCGTCTCGACCACTATCTGCGGCTTGATCAGCTCCGTGAGCAGGATATTCGTCCCCCCCTTGATCACCCCTCCCAGGAGGTGGCCTATGGCAAGGTGGTAGAGGGGAGGCATCATCAGCTGCCTGTCGTCGGATGTCCAGCCGTGGACCGTTGCCTCGCTAATGGCAGACACCATGAGGCTCCTGTGCGCATGGAGCACTGCCTTAGGGGCCCCGGTAGTGCCGGAGGTGAAGTAGAGGGCACACTCGTCCTCACCGTTCAGATCAGCATCTACTGGTGCGTCGCTCACGCCTCCCATGAGGGATTCGAGCCCATCCATGCCAATCTGTCCACCCCCTCTCATGATCATGCACGATGCCACAGAGGGCAAGTCCCCTGATAAGGCCCCTATCCTGCCGGCGAACTCCTCGTCCATGATGAACGCGCTCGGCTCGCCTATGTCCGCGCAATACTTGATATCGGAATCGGTGAAGCGGAAGTTCAGGGGCATGGCCCAAGCCCCGGTCTGAAGGATGCCGAAAAAGACCTCGAGCCAATCGATGGAGTTCCTGCCGAGGAGGGCGACTTTCATGCCCTTCCTGATGCCCTTGAGAACGAGCACCTGGGCAATCCTGTTTACCCTCTTGCTGAAAACGGACCAGGTGACCTCTTTCCTTTTCCTGCTGAGCGGCCTCACTTCCACAAAGGCAGCAGAATCGGGAAAAAACCTCGCATTCTTCGCTACCAGATCGACAACGCTCACCATAGTTCTTCTTTAGCCTATGCTGAAAGGAGGCGGACGAATCTCCTCACGTCGTCAACTTCCTCAAGGGCGCGAATGGAGGAAACGAGCCCGGCAGCCTTCTCGTCATCCATGCGCTTTTTCGC
>CAYZAF010000480.1:0-10100 GCA_964476435.1 uncultured Syntrophaceae bacterium | reverse complement strand
ATGTCCCGGACCGTGTCTTCCCGACCGATGGCCACGAGCACCACGAGGCCCGGTCCTATGGCGCCTACTCGCTCTCCGGCGACAGCGACGCTGGCTTCCCTCACGCGCTGAATGACCGCTTTCATGCTTTGTGTCCTTGTGTCCCTTCAATTAAGGACCATTGGGGACTAATTCCAATTCTCACTCGGCGCTACCTTTGTTGCCTTCGTCATCTGCTCCTCGATGTACTGCAACTGTACACCTTCGTCGCTCCTTCCTCGGCGCCTCGATATCGTCATGATTTAGAATTGGAATGAGAGAGTGACGAGGAGGTCGAGAGAGGAGCCGGCCGAACCAGCGCAGAGAACCGGCCCTTTCGGCAACGAGGCTATTTTTCCGCCGCCTCCCGCCCTCTGTTGGCCGTGTCGATTACCTTCTGCGCTATGTGCCCCGGCACTTCCTCGTAGTGGGAAAACTCCATCGTGAAGGTACCGCGGCCGCCTGTCATGGACCTCAGATCAGGCGCATACTTTAGCATCTCCGCCATGGGGACCACTGCCCGAACCGCTTGGTTCTTCCCTTTCGCTTCCACGCCTACGATCTTCCCGCGCTTCGAATTCATGTCGCCCATGATGTCCCCTACGAACTCCTCGGGCACGAGCGCTTCAACCTTCATGATGGGCTCGAGCAGGGTGGGCTGTGACTGCTCCATGCCCTTCTTGAAGCCCATGGAAGCGGCAATCTTGAAGGCCATGTCTGACGAGTCGACGTCGTGGTACGACCCGTCATACACGGTAGCCCTAAAGTCGGTCACCGGATAGCCCGCAAGGATGCCGTGGTCCATGGCTTCCACTATGCCTTTCTCCACGGAAGGGATGTACTGCCTCGGGATCGAACCACCCACGATCTTGTCCACGAACTCGAAACCCGTGCCGCGCGCGAGGGGCTCAAGCTCCAGCCAGCAATCTCCGTACTGGCCTTTTCCACCTGACTGCTTTTTGTACTTTCCCTGTACCTTGATTCTGCCCTTTATGGTTTCCTTGTATGGCACCTTCGGCTCCCGAAGCTCCACGTCCACGCCGAACTTCCTCCTCATCCGGGAGATGAGCACCTCGATGTGTATCTGACCCATACCCGAGATAATGAATTCCTTGGTCTGCTCGTCCCTTGAATAGCGGATGCTCGGATCCTCCTCAATGAGGCGCGCCAGCGAGGTATTGAGCTTGTCCTCGTCGCCTTTTGACTTCGGGTAGAGGGAGAAGGATATGAGGGGAGGCGGAAGGACCACCTCCGGATACTGGATGGGCGATTTCTCGTCACAAAGGGTATCGCCTGTCGTTGCCTCTTTGAGCTTGGCCACCGCGGCGATGTCCCCTATGGATACGAATCCTGCCGGCTTCTGCTTCTTTCCGACCAGGTAGAATATCTGCCCTATCCGCTCTTTCTCTTCCTTCTTCATATCGAGCACCACGCTGTCCGGGTGGAGCTCCCCAGAGTACACCTTGAAGAGGGTAAGCTTTCCCGCGAAGGGATCGGTGATGGTCTTGAATATGAAAGCGCTGAACGGCTCCCCGGCAGACATCTGTCTGTCCACCGCCTTACCCGACCTCGCATCGATACCCTCTGCCTTCCCCTTGTAAAGCGGATCAGGGGAGTATGTGACCAGATTGTCGAGGAGGAGCTGGACGCCCATTAGCTTTCCTGCGGAGCCGACCATGACGGGCACTATCCTACGGTTCCAGATGCCTCCCTTCAGACATGCCGCAATCTCATCGTCTTTGATCTCATCGCCGTTGAGGTAGCGCTCCATGATCTCATCGTCCATCTCTACGGCGGATTCGATCAGCCTCTCCCTTGCCTTGGCCGCGTCATCAGCCGCCTCAGGCGGAATGTCCGTTACCTGAAAGGCACCTGACTGATCGTCCTTGTAGAGATACGCCTTCATGCCGATGAGATCGATGATCCCCTTGAAGGCTTCCTCCTGGCCAATGGGCAGCTGGAGAGGTACGATGCTCTTGTCCACGAAGCTCTTCTGCAAATCTGAGAGGGTCCTGCCGAAATCGGCCCTCTCCCTGTCCATCTTGTTGATAAAGAGGAACGTGGGTATGGCGAACTCGTTGGCATACTCCCACACCTTCTCCGTCTGGACGCGGACACCCGACACGGCGCTCACCACGATGACAGCGCCGTCGACCACCCTCATGCAAAGCTTGGCATCGTAGATAAAATTGTCGTCGCCGGGCGTATCGATGAGGTTGATCTTGTGCTTGCTCCAGTCGAAGCAGGCGACGGATGCGGAAATGGAGGCCTTTCTTTCCATCTCCTCAGGCTCGTAGTCCATAAGGGACGTTCCGTCGTCGACCCTGCCCAATCTACTGTTCTCGCCGGCAAGAAAGAGCATGGCCTCGACGAGAGAGGTCTTGCCCTCGCCGCCGTGGGAAAACATGCCGACGTTTCTTATGGTCTCCGTTTCGTACTTCTTCATACGGGACTCCTTTCGAGGAATATTCGGGAAGACTGAATGTGTGAAGTCTACCTGCGTTTCCCTAAAAAAGCAAGAGCTAATGCGGTTATCCCAGGGGAGCACCCATCCCGGAAGAAGACCCTCAAGTCTAGGTGCTCAAGGGATGACAACGTTCGTGATCTTCCGTCATCCTTACCAAAGATGGCCATCACAAAAGAAGCCCTGTGGGAGGCGAGCAAGAGGACAAAAAGGGGCCCGCCGGCCCCTGTGGATTGCCACATCGCCGCTTTCCTTAAGGAATCTTGAGGCCGAACGATAATAATAGAAGTGAAGTCAACCGGTGAAATATTGCTTATTAATCACCTGGGGAGACCCCGTCAGTGATAGACAATTTTCGGGAAAAAGTCGAAGAGACAATCAATTTCCTCCCGCCGCTGCCTTCCGTAATGACGGACCTCATCGAGGCCCTCAACAGCGAAGACGCTGATTTTCGAACCTTAGGGCAAATCATATCGCGAGATCCCTCGATGGCGATGGACGTGCTCAAGATAGCCAATTCTGCCTTCTACGGGCTCCAGAACAAGGTTACAAGCATCGAACAGGCTGTGAGGATGCTGGGAATAAGCGAAATAGCCTCCCTGTGCATCTCGTGCAGCACGACCGCGTCCCTGAAGGCCCCGAAAGGCGTTGAAACCCTGGACCTCCGCCGCTTCTGGCGCCACTCGGTGGCCACTGGGGTCATCGCGAAGATCGTTTGCAGCCAGCTAAACCTGGGCCGGTGGGACAGCCTCTACCTTTCGGGCCTCATTCACGACGTCGGCGCAGTCGTCCTCGACCGCTTCAGGCACGACGTGTATCAGGAGATTCTTGACCTTACGAGCAAAGAGAACATATCCGTCCTCGAGGCCGAGGAACGGGTCATGGGCGCTTCCCATGACACGGTAGGCGGATGGCTCATGACAAAATGGAGACTGCCGCAAGTGTTCGTCGAAGTTGCCTCGTACCACCACTCGGTTACTCGCGCCTCGGACGAATACCGGACGGTCGTAGCCATCGTCTCACTCGCCGACACCTTTGCGCGCCTGACTCAGCACAGTTTCGACGGCAACATGAATGGGGTGATTGTCTCAGAAACTGAGGCATTCAAGGTACTGGAGAAGAAGAACCCGGGCATGAAAGACGTCGACATGGTCAAGCTCGTCTGGGACCTCGACAGCGCAAACGAGGAAATCGAAACGATGGGGAAGCTGCTCCATCCGTAATGCCTCCCTAGAGAAGCGTGAGCACATCGCAATGGTCTTCGATGAGGAAGCGTGTCGGGATGGCCTTGTTCTTGTACGCGACGAATCTGACCCCGGCCGCCTCCGCAGTCTTCAGGTCCACCTCCGAGTCTCCGACGTAGAGCGTCTCAGCCCTGCTGACCCGCAGTCCCTGCAGTATCTTGTCTACGGATTCTGGATGGGGCTTGGGGTGGGTCACGTCGAGGGCGGTCACCACCATGTCAAAGTAGCCGTGCAGGTTGAATCTTTCCATGAGGTGGGGCATGGAGGTGGTCCGGTTCGTACATATCGCGGTGCGCACGCCCCTTTCGCGGAGCGATGCCAGTGTCTCAAGAATGTGCGGCTCCATCCGGAGATAGGGGATGTAATCCCTGAAATCGATGCGCTCGTCCAGGAATTGAAAAGCCTTCGCCTCTGCCTCAGGATCGTCCCTGAAGAGGCAGTGGACGCTCTCACGCACCGTGTTTGTGTGGCAGAATCGGAGTTCCTCTTCGGTTATGGGTCCTCTCCCCATGGAGACGGCAATGTGGTTGTAGAGGGTCCTGTTGGCCTCCAGGGAATCGAAGAGTACACCGTCGCAGTCGTAGATCACGCATCTTGTCAGCATGACTCGTATTTCCTGAGCATCATTCCCGTTTGATTGGTTCGCCTTGCAACGTCACCTCTCCGGCCCTGCCGCGGATGGCGCCGTAAACGCAGTCGCATACCTGCAGCGCTTCCGCGTTGAGGCCCGTGGCGATATCGATGAGCCTTTCGAAGCGAAATCCCCTCTCGAGGGCGTGCGCCATGAATGAGGCAAGGAATGGCATCCAGCGCTTGCCTTCCAGCTCCGTATGCACGGCCATCACGTTGAGGCCGGGTCGGAGACAGGCGAGGAAATACTGGGAGAGGGTCTCGGGGTCGTCTCCCTCGATGCCCACCATCTCGTCGAGGGTAGGCAGGGTGAGGGGGACCTGCTTGACATTGAAGGTTCTTCCTCCCATTCTCGGGAAAAATGGAGCTGTGCCCCGCGTGTCAGCGCTGTACTCAAGGCCGTATTCCTCGAAGAAGGCAAAGGCGTGAGCGTTGGTCATCCACCCGGGAGCGGCGAAAGAGCAGGGCTTCTCTCCCATGATCCCTTCAAACGTGTTGACTGCCTCTCGAAGGATCCCGTACGTCCTTGCCCGGTCCAACCCTTTGATGTGGTCGTGCCAGTAAACGTGATCGAGCCCGTGGATGCCGACCTCGTGGCCCCCTTCCCGGAGCCCTTTCAGGAGCACGTCATTTCCTTTGGCTATCTCGGGGCCGGGAAGGAAGAGGCCCCTCATGAGGGTTTTTACACCGAACGTTTCGAGGACCCCGGTTCTCCGGCTCTTTGAGACGAAGCCTCGCCGCAGAAAGACGCGCTTCACGGTCCGCCCCGTATGGTCCTTGCCCATGGGGACGAAGAACGTGGTCCTGACAGCGTACCGGTGAAAGAGGTCTAGAAGGCGCGGAACGCCGCGGCGCATCCCCTCGTACGTGTCCACGTGGACGTTGAGCCCTATGATGTTATCCCGGTCCATGTCGAAAAGATAGCTTACGATCGGCCCTGATTCGGGACCAGGTAGTACTCTATCGTCCTCTTGAGGGCGGATGCGAGGTCGACCTTGGGTTCCCATCCGAGGATCCGCTCGGCCTTTTCTATGGAGGGAACCCTCCGGTCTATGTCCTGGTATCCCTTGCCATAGAACTCTTTCGAAGATACCTCGATAATTTCCGGGAGCTTTGCGGGACTGTCCCCGGCATAGCGCACGTACAGGTCCCTCAAGCGGTGCGCAAGCTCCTTGACCGTGGCCTCGTTCTTCGGGTTGCCGATGTTGAATATCTCTCCGTTGCATACGTCGTTTCTGTTCTCAATGATCCGCATAAGGCAGTCTATCCCGTCATCCACATAGGTGAAACACCGCTTCTGCTCTCCCCCGTCCACGAGGCGTATGGGCTCGCCGCGGATCATGCTCGAAATGAACTGGGTGACGACCCTGGAGCTGCCTTCCTTCTCCGGTTCCATGGTGAGATCGTCGAGCTTCGGGCCGATCCAGTTGAAGGGGCGGAAAAGGGTGAAGCGCAAGCCCTTCTCGAAGCCGTAGGCCCAGATGACCCGGTCGAGAAGCTGCTTTGATATGCTGTATATCCATCGCTGTTTGTTGATAGGTCCCACCACGAGGGGGCTTTCGTCTTCCCTGAATTCCCCGTCGGGACACATGCCGTAGACCTCTGACGTGGAAGGGAAGATGAGCCTCTTGCCGTACTTTTCACACAGGCGCACGACCTTCAGATTCTCCTCGAAATCGAGGCCGAATACCCTGAGTGGCTCTTTCACGTAAGTGGCCGGCGTAGCGATGGCCACGAGGGGAAGGACTACGTCGCACTTCTTCACATGGTACTCGATCCACTCCTTGTTTATCGATATGTCCCCTTCCACGAAATGGAAGCACCTGTTCCCGTGGCATTTCTCGAGCTTGTCGTCCCGTATGTCCATGCCGAAGAGATCCCAATCCGTCTCCTCGAGGATCCGGGTTGCGAGGCTGTTGCCGATAAATCCGTTCACGCCGAGTATGAGTATTTTCAAAGCCTTCCTCCTAGAGACTTTAGATAAAGGTCGTGTGCGCGGCTGAAGGCCCCTGCGTCCATCTCGCGGCCCCCTTCGAGCTCGAGGGAATCGAGGCGGAGCAAGCCCCGGCCCGTCTTGACGAGGAGGGGGTCGCGAGACACGACCAGACCTGCCGGTCCGTCGGCTTTGCCCTCCTGGGGCAGGGCCTTCCAGATGAAGAGCCTGCGGCCGTCGATCGTTGTATAGGCGCCCGGGTACGGGTGCGTGACCGCTCGCACGAGATTGTAGATAGCCTCAGCGCTCTTTGTCCAATCAATGATGCCGTCCTCCGGCCTTCTTCCGCCGTAATAGGAAGAAGGCCCTGTCTGGGGCCTCCTCTCGAAAGAAGCCGATTCGAGCAGGGGCATGACGTCCCTCATGAGTCGGGCGCTCGCGGCCGCGAGCTTGTTGGCAAGGGTATAGGCGGTATCGTCGAAGGAGATCTCCACTCTCCTCTGGGCCACGATGTCCCCTGCGTCGGGCTTTACCTCCATCATGTGGAGGGTCACCCCAGTCTCCCTTTCCCCTTCTATGAGCACCCAGTTCACCGGGCAGCGGCCGCGGAATCTCGGGAGAAGGGAGCCGTGGAGGTTCATGGCGGCGATCCTGGGAACGTGGAGCACGGCCTTCGGAAGCATGTGGCGGTAGTAAAAGGAGAAGAGATAATCGGGGTCGAATGCTTTGAGGCTCTCGAGGAATGCAAGTGTATCCGCGCTGTCCGGGTCAAACACGGGTATCCCGTGCCCTTCTGCAAGGACCCGGGGGGTGCGGAACCAGATCTCCTCTGCGGGGTCATCCCTGTGCGTGAAAAGCGCGACCACTTCGATCCTGCTTTTGAGCAGCTCTTCAAGACAGACATACCCGATCTCGTGGTACGCGAGAACCACTGCTTTCACAGCAGTTCCTTCCTCACGATGAACCTGGGCCTTTTGCGCACCTCCTGGAAGATCCTGCCGATATACTCCCCGATGACGCCGAGCGCGAAGATCTGGACCCCCACGAAGAAGAAGAGAATGGCGAAGAGGGTAAAGAGGCCCTCTGACTCGGGCCCGACGACGAAGCGGCGGACGATGAGAAAAACTGCGAATGCGAGGCCCACGATCGCGATGAGCACGCCTACGAAGCTGATGAACTGTATGGGGTAAAGGGAGAAGCCCGTCATGAGATCGAAGTTGAGCCTCAGGAGGCGAAAGAGGCCGTACTTGGAGACCCCCTTCTTCCGCTCCTCATGGCCCACCTCTATCTCGACGATCCGCCGTGCATACGTTGCGGCGAGGGCAGGGATGAAGCTGGACGACTCCTGGCAAAGATTTATGGAATCTATCACCTGCCTGCTATAGGCCCTCAACATGCAGCCGTAGTCCTTCAAGCGGGCGCCCACCAGATGGGCGGTGATCTTGTTGACGATCCATGAAGGGATCCGCCGCAAGAAGGGATCCTGCCTGCCTCTCCTGTACGTCGCCACCACATCGTATCCTTCTTCGACTTTTTCGACGAGCCTGGGTACCTCTTCGGGGGGGTTTTGAAGGTCACCGTCGATGGTGACCATGGTCTGCCCGGCGGCGCGCTCGAATCCGGCAAAGAGCGCCATGTGCTGTCCATAGTTCCTGTTGAACTCTACGACCTTGATGCGTGGGTTCTGCTTCCGGAACCCCTCGAGTATGGACTGCGTGCTATCCGTGCTTCCGTCGTTGATGTAGATGATCTCGTAGGTTTTGTCCATCCCCTTGAGTGTCCTCTCAAGACGCTCATTCAGCTCCGGTAAGGACTCCTCCTCGTTGAGGACCGGCACGAGGATCGATATATCGATCTTATGTTCCATTTGCTCCCGTAAAGATAACATAGTTGGTCTTTTCGTACCGCGCGCCTTGAGCGCGGGGGAAAAGCTTCTTGAAGGGCTCTGTGTTGTCTCCAGTATCCTCGACGACCACCATTATATCATCTTTTTCCGCGGGAAGGTCGGCTGCGTCCCTGAGTACGGGCACGGGCTTGCCCACATAGAAGATGAGGGCCGGGGAATTGAAGCCGTACATGTAGACCGGGTGCGTCTTTTCTGCACCGTGCATCTTTTCGACGATTAGCCTGGCGGACTTTTGCTCCCTATCGACAGCCGGAAGATAGAGGGAATGATAGAGGAAGCCGAGGCAGACGAGGTAGATGAAGAGGGCCAAAAAGCCCTTACCCGGTGCCTTCTGTAAGATTGACAGGAGGAATGCGAGGCCAGATGAGCCGAAGATCACCACGAGCATCGCAACAAAGAACAGGTCCTTCCCCACCATGTCCCCCAGAAGAGGCACCCGGCGTATCGCGGGAAAGAGGAGCGCCGGCAGCGCAAGGAGGGCCAGGGCAAAGAGGCTCAAGATAGCGGTAGTCCAGCCCTTTTGCACGAGCAAGTACCATTGCTCTTTCAAGTAAATTCCGACGAGGAGGGCACAGGCGGGGTAGCAGGAGAGAAGGTAGATGGCGCGCTTGCTCCGCGAGGCATCGAAGAAGAAGAACACGAAGACAAGCCAGATGAGGGGAAGCCAGAGGCGCCTCCTGTAGGCAAAGAAAGCGGCGAAAGGCAGGGCAATGCTCCACGGCAGGAAATTGGTGAAGAGCTTCGAGAAGTAATACGTGAAAGGTTCCACGTGATCGAAGCCCGTCGTGAAACGGTTGATGTTCTGGTGGAGGATGAACTCGTTGAAATATGCCTTTCCCGCAAGGAGGAACCAGACCGAGGATAGGGCAAGGGCCAGAAGGGAGCCCACGGCCAGGGGCACGAACATTGCCTTAACCCGCTTCGTGGCCACGGAGTAAAAGAAGAGGACGACCACGGGGATCACGAATCCTGCAGGACCTTTGCTGAGAATGGCCAGGGCGCTGGGCAAAAGAGCCAGGGTGAGGAGGCCCTTTTTCCCCTTGTCGATAGAAAGGTAGCCGAGGAATATGGCGAGGCCGATGAAAAAGGCGAAGGTCATGTCCATGACGGATTCCCTGGCGTTCCCGAGAAACTGGAAATTCGCCGCCAGGATAAGGGCCGAGAGGAAACCGGATACCTCATGATCGAGCCGCTTGCCGAGGAAATACGTCAAGAGGAGCAGGAGCGTGGCTGCCAGGGCAGAGGGCAGCCTGGACGAGAACTCGTCTATCCTGCCCGTGATCTTCGAGGTAAGAACGATAAGCCATGGATAGAGCGGGGGTTTTTCAAGGTAGGGCGTGCCGTTCAGATAGGGGTGCACGTAATCACCGCGCTCTACCATCTCCCGGGCCATTATGGCCTGCCTGGGCTCGTCAGGGTCCCAGAGAGAAATGCTTCCAAGGCCGTGGATAAAGAGAATATAGGCCAGACCGAGTATTACGAGAGTCCTCATGGAAAATCAGGAATTTATATGCTAGCCTGCACCATTTTTCAAGCTCTTTTTTTTGCCATGCCCTGACCTAAACTCGCCGAGGTCGGCGTGTTTCCTCCATAGCTCCTTGAGGCGCCTTCCCCCTTAGGGAAAGAAGAAGGAGGCCCACAAAGGTGGCTGCCCTCACGGGCTTTCCATTGACTTGTGTCATACTACCGAATAAACTGTTGTACAACGAAAGGCGCATGGTCGCAGGCCAAGCGAGGGATTTTAGCCCGCCGTTTGACATTTTTCCCCATATCTTATACGATCTATAGCTCATGTTTGCGGAAAAGGACAGGAACGAAGAGGACCTCTACGAAGCGGCAAAAGGCCTCCATGTTTCGCTTGAGAGGAGACTCAAGATGCTGCTTTCGAAGTCGTTCCTTTCAGAA
>CAYZAF010000479.1:0-2246 GCA_964476435.1 uncultured Syntrophaceae bacterium | reverse complement strand
CCTTGAGAAAGGCGCAGAGCCCTTCCCGGTCGCGGGTCCTCGCCACGTAGAGGTGGTAGACGTGGTGGGCCCACGCCTCCTCCTTGGGGAGGACGAGGGGCGTCTCATCCTCGAGGTCCCACCGGTAGACGGCAGCAAGGTGGCGCCGCCGCTCGTTATCCGCGTCGAGGCGGCCGAGCTTGTGGCTCAGGAACGCGGCCTGCAGCTCGTCGAGGCGCGAGTTGAACCCTTCTATGGCATGGACATGCTTTTCCGTCTGCCCGTAGATGCGGAGCTTGCAGACTTCCTCGTACGCGGCCCGGTCGGCCGTTACTACGGCGCCCGCGTCGCCGTACGCACCGAGGTTCTTGGTAGGATAGAAGCTGAAGGCTGCGGCCGACCCGAAGGTGCCCACCTTCCGCCCCTTGTAAAGGGCCCCGTGGGATTGGCACGCGTCCTCGAAGACCTTGACGTTGAAGCGGCTGCACACCTCGAGGATCTCGTCCATCTGACACGGGTGACCGTAGAGGTGCACGGGGATGCACGCCTTTATCCCCTTTTCCCGCTTCAGCACCTCGGCCAGAGACCCAGGGTCCATATTGTGCGTTTCCGGGTCTATGTCGCACAGGACCGGCACGATGCCGTGGATGGAGAGGGCCATGGCGGTGGAGATGTACGTGTTGGCCGTGGTCACCACTTTGTCCCCCCCTTTGAGGCCCAGGGCAAGACCGCCGAGGCGGATGGCATCGGTCCCGGACCCCACTCCGGCGGCGAAGTGCACGCCTACGTATGCGGCAAAGGCCTCCTCGAAGGCCCTCACTTCCCTGCCCATCACGAATTCACCGCCCAGGCAGACCTTGTCCATGATTGTCAGCAGGGCCTCCCTGTTCTCCCGGTACTCCCGCTCCAGATCGAATATCTTCACCGTCACGTCCAGTACTCCTTCCCGTGCAGTCTATAGAATTCTACTGTCTTTGCGATGCCCGCCTCCAGGGGGGTGCGGGGCTGCCAGCCTGTAACCCGCTTTATTTTGGAGATGTCTGTATAGTAGTCGCCCGGCTCCACTTCTTTCCGCTCCTTCGTAAACTCGGTAAAGTCCACCCTGCCCTTCCCCACAACCCTGGCGATGGTCTTTGCAAGCTCATAGAAGGAGACAGGTACCCCCGCGCCAACGTTGAAAACCTCTCCATAGGCCGCGTCCGTGAGGGCGACGGTGAGGAGGCACTCCACCAGGTCCTCCACATAGAGGAAATCGCGCAGGATGCGGCCGTCGCCGAAGACAGGGATCACGTCGTCGTCCATGGCTTTGCGTATGAACCAGTTGAAGACGCCGTACTCGTCGTGGGCCATCTGGTGGCGCGGCCCATAGGTGTTCGTGATGCGCAGGCAGGTGCCCCGCATGCCGAAGATGTCGTCGTACACGAGGGTCATCTTCTCGGCGGTGAGGTTGGTCACCGCGTAAATGCCCTTGGGATTCGTGGGGTGGTCTTCGTCCACGGGCAGCTTGACGCTCGAGCCGTACTCCCCCCTTGTGCCGGCAAAGACGAGGCAGGCCGACCGGTTGTTCCCTTTCAGGGCCTCGAGAAGCACGAGCGTACCCCTGCAGTTGATGTCGAGGTCCTGGATGGGGTTCCTCATGCTGTCCACGTGGTTCACCTGGCCGGCCAGATGGAAGACATAGTCCTTCCCCTTCACGAGATGGTTCATGGAGAGCTCGTTCCTCACATCGGAGAAGTTCACCCTCACCCTGTCCTCTATCTCCTTAATGTTGAAGAGATTGCCCCCCTGGCGGGGCAGCATGTTGTCTACGATGGTCACGCGGCTGCCGAGGCGCACAAGCTCTATAGCGAGGTTGCTGCCGATGAACCCCAGTCCGCCCGTTATGAGGACTTCCTTATTCCTGAACCCTTCCATGCTTTCTCTCCAGCTCCCATAGTTTCGCGTGCTTCATGAACACGTAGTACATAGTGGAGGCGGCGATGATGAGGCCGGGCACGCCGTCGCGGAACCCAGCCTTGAAGACATAGTCCCGGAAGAAGCGGTAGAAAGGCCTGCCGAGAAGATTGAGCAGGTGAAACGTGCGGCCTGAAGATTTCAGGTCCTCGGCGAATGCCCCTGAGTAGCGATCCACCGTCCGGATCTGGTGGGAGATGTCCGCATAGGGGGTGTGCATGTAGTGGTGCTTCAGGGCGCCTATGCGCCCTTCCACGTGCACCTTCGCGTGAATGCCGCCCCTCCATGAGCCCCTTTCCTTCCGGTAGAGCCTG
>CAYZAF010000478.1:0-8727 GCA_964476435.1 uncultured Syntrophaceae bacterium | reverse complement strand
GCGCGGGCCGACTTCATTCCCTCTTCCATCAACTGCTTCTTCTGACTGAAATCGAACATGGAGATGCCCTTCGTATCCGGCTCTATGACTACGTCCCCGGTGCTCAGCTTCTCCTTGGTCGATCGATGCATCATGATGCTGACGGATTGGGCCATGATGTCCACGAGAGAATCGATCTGGTAGTTCTTCACGTCCTTCGAGAGATTTACCGCGATGATAATGTCGGCGCCCTTTGCCCTGGCTATATCGCACGCAACGTTATCAGTAACGCCGCCGTCGACGAGCGTCCTATTGTCGAACTGAACGGGTACGAAAACGCCGGGAATAGCGCTTGATGCGTGTATTGCCTTGGCAAGAGAGCCCCGGTCAAGGGTCACGGTCTCCCCCGTGTTCAGGTCTGTTGCGACCGGGGAAAAGGGGATCTTCGTCTCCTCGATTTTCTTCACCTTCACATTCTGCTCGAGGAAGCTCTCCAGACGGGCCCCCTGGACAGGCCCGAACTTGGAGTAGACAATGGAGAAGTCGAGTATGTCGTTGCGATCTATCTTGAAGGCGAGCCACTCGAGCTGAAAGCTGTCGGGATTCGCTGCGTACATGCCCCCGATGAGGCTCCCCACGCTCGTGCCAACGATCATGCTGATAGGTATCTTCTCCTGCTCGAGGACCCTTATCACGCCCACGTGGGCAAAGCCCTTGGCTGCTCCCCCTCCGAGAACTAGGGCGATCTTGGGCTCTCTCTTTGGTGGCGCTGCCACGGCCGCCTCAGGGGTCGGTCGGGGGGCTTCCGTCTGACACGAAAAAAGGGAAAGAGCGAGGATTATTGCGAGGGCGACCTTACCGATACGCGCGCGATCCGACATAGGGGTTGTGTACCTTTTCCACTCCGATAGTGCTCTTTGAAGCCTCGCCGTAGTTATGGCCGGGAAGAACAACAGTAGTATCCGGCAAGGTAAAAAGTTTGTCACGGATGGACGAGACGAGTATCTGCCAGGAGCCGCCCTGGAGATCGGTCCTCCCCACGCCCCCCACGAAGAGCGTATCGCCCGTGAAGACGAGGCCGTCTACATAGAGGGAGACGCTTCCGGGCGAATGGCCGGGAGTATGGAGCACCTTCAGGGAAATGTCCCCAACCGTTATCAGATCGCCTTCCCGAATGGTGATGTCAGCAGGGGGCGACGGCTCGGCGCTGAACATGTGCATGAGGTCCGACGGCTGGCCCACAAGGTATGGGGCTTCGGCTTCGTGAATGATGATCTCCGCACCCGTCAGGTCCTTCATCCGCTTATTGCCCATCACGTGATCTATGTGGGAATGGGTGTTGACGATGTACTTTATCCTGAGCTTGTTGTCAGCCGCTTCCTTGAGCAGCGCCTCGCCCTCTGCCGCGGGATCTATGACGAGGGCCTCTTTCGTCGTCTCGGACCCGACGAGATAGGCAAAAACCGCGAACTGTCCCACTTCTCTCTGTCTAATGAACATTCGAGCCCTCTTCCGCCCAATCAGGTTGCCTTATGATACTATTATCGGGTATAGTTTTCAAGGTCTCCGGCCTTGGCCGGCGAGGGTGCGCGATATTTGGAGCGCGAATGAAGCCAGTTTTCATAGGGGCCCGCGATCTTTCCGACGCGTGGTTTCAATGCATTTACCGGATTTTCGAAAACGACTCGGTTCACGAGTATGAGGTCGAGAAAGGCTCCTTCGAGGGGGTGAGGAGGAGGGAGTTCGATCTCGTCGTCATCGACATAGCGTACCCTGGAACGAGGCCCCTCATTCCCGACATCCCTCACGAGCTCGGCATTCCCCAGCCCACCACCATGGAGTACGTGGAGGACTACCTGCAGTACCTCATGACGGACCGGAAGAGGGAGAATGAAGTCTATACGTACGGGGAGCGGCTCACCAATCCGAAGGTCTCTATCGAAGGCCGGGAATTCTCTTTTGGCGTCAACCCTGTGGAAGAAGTGATCCGCATGTACAGAAACGGCCACGGCACGAATCAGGCCATCATGGAGGTGGGCATGCCCCAAGATATCCTCCTTCCTGACCCACCTTGCCTGAGGCTCATCGATACCCGCGTCATGGAGGGGAGGATGCACTTTGTCCTCTATTTCAGGAGCTGGGACCTGTGGGCGGGCTTTCCGTCAAACCTCGCGGCCATACAGCTCCTCAAGGAATACATGTGTCAGGAGATCGGCGTGGAGGACGGAACGATGGTAGCCGTGAGCAAGGGCCTCCACCTCTACGAATACTCCTTCACCCTCGCCCTGAAACGACTCAGGCGCGAATGATCTCGTATTGCGTCGGCTTTTTCGCCCTATCTTTGTCGGCTCCCCGTTGCAGCCTCGATTATGCTTTTGAATGCACCGGGTATGTCAGAATTCGCCGTCCAGGTTTGAAAGGGTGAGGAGAAGGTTTTTCGATTTCATCCACGGGGAGGCCGCATCCAGGGAGAAGGGCACGGTCTGGCAGACTTCGAGGAGATACCTGCGGGCCTGCGGCGCGTTGCCTTTCTTTGCATAGATAACGCCCAGCTGATAGGCAGATTCACCTCGGATCCTCGAGTACAGCGTGCTAAGAGCGCCGATGCGCTGCAGCTTCAGGTAGAGGTCCTCCCTCTGGCTCTGCTCGAGGTTCTGCCCGGCAAGGGCCTTCTCGTAAGCGGGCTTTACGCACTTCATGAGGGCGAGTGCGCCCCCGGTATAGTCGTAGATGCTCTGGAATATCCCCAGAGCCTCGTCTGCTTTTCCCTTCTTGAATAAGTCCTCAGCTGCCCTGAAACGGTCCTCCAGGTTGACGTCATTGATCGCGACGGGCGTGGGCGCCGGAGTCGGTTTCGCGGCAGGGGGCCGCTTCTGCTTCCTCTCGGCCGCAGCCGCGTAACGGGGGCCCATGAATGCCGCCAGCAGAAGCATGAGGGAAAGGGCCAGAAGAGGCCCTTTCCGCGTGAGAGACTCTATTTTAGGGCCTCCTTCCTATGGAATTTGGCACTACTTCCTCGCGAGAAATCCCCCTACTTTCTCCGATCCTATCAGTGTGGCGGTGCAGGGAATTGAACCCCGGACACTGCGGATATGAGCCGCATGCTCTAACCATCTGAGCTACACCGCCTTTACCCTTTCATATAAGCTATAACGCCAGTATTGTCAATAACAAAACATACGAGCGAAAGCGAGTCTTTGAGGGGGAGGCTCGGCCGGCTTGGCCGGTCGAGGGGGCGACGCTAGCCCCTTGTTTACTAGGGCTCAAAGCGCAACCTCCATAACCGATACCTCCGCGGTTGTTGTTGTGGGTTTCGCCATGGGTCCTTTCTCGCCTTCCGGCAATGGGGTATACTTTCGGCAGTGGAATGAAATTGCCCTCCCATTGGGAAGAAGGGTCCCGGGAATATCCGGGATGGGCTCTACTCTTTTCGGAAGGTTGATGGATGCCGTGAAGGTCAGAATACTGGGAACGGGAATGTCGGTGCCTTCCTTAAGGAGACTCTCTGCCTCCTATCTCGTCAACGCGAGGGGGGGAAACATACTGATCGACGTAGGCCCCTCAGTGGTGCGGAGGCTCCTAGAGTTCGGATGGACGGTGGACGACATTGACATTATTGCCCTTACCCATTTTCATCCTGACCACGTTGTCGACCTCTCCACATTTCTCTTTGCCTGCAATTACGGCGAGAAGGAAAGGCGCAAGCCTCTTCTTCTCCTGGGCGGCCGGGGACTGCGGCGCTTCCACCGGCGGATGGTCCGTCTCTATCCCTCGATAATGCCCAATAGATACGACCTTTCCCTCAAGACCCTGCCGAGGGGCTCATGGCTGAAGAATGGCGTCTCGTTCCTGACTGCGCCTATGAACCACAAGGAAGAGAGCATCGCCATCCGTATCGAGGAGGGCGGGAAGAGCGTTGTCTTCTCGGGCGACTCGGACGAGTCCCCGGCCCTTGCGGACCTTGCCCAGGATGCCGATCTCCTCGTCGTGGAATGCTCTTCCCCCGAACGGAAGATGAGAGGCCATCTTGATCTACGGACGCTCCTTCCCATCGTGCGCCACGCAAACCCAACGCGCGTTGTCCTGACCCATCTCTCGCCCGAGTGGGAGACCTACGCAGCGGCGCTGCCGGCCCCTCTCGTCCTGGGCGAAGACGGCATGGAGATCGACCTCTGACTTAGTTAACGCAACAAATAGATTGGCGGGCTCCGCCGCGCATAGGGCTTCCTGCTCTATCCGGGAATACTTGCACGTCCGCGGCTAGAGCCCTCCTTCGAGGACCATTTTCTTGGTTTCGACGTCCCATTTAGCGCCTCTTGACGATGAGAGTCCCCTTTTTCGCCTCGGCACTGTACCGTCGCGATTTTTTCAGCTCCGATGCTAGTTCATCCGGGTCGTCATAGACGAGAAGAACTTTTCCGTCGTCGCCGAGGTACGTCATGGCCCTCTTCACATACGCCTTTGCGGCTTCGCGGGAGGGCGCCCCTTCCTCCCAGACATAGAATAGCTCGGGCTGAACGACGATAAGATCGAAGTGATCATTCAAGAGGAAGGGAAACTCGATCTCCATGTGAAAAAAGTGTTTTCTCTTGGCGAGGTCCCGGGCCTCGCGGAACCAGCTCGTTTCTCTCGCTCCTTGCCAGATCGTCTCGTCAGCGTCCATGGCAGACAAGAGTTCCATAATGCTGCCTGCCTCGACAGTGCCCTCGAAGTAGGAGGCGGTGAGAAGGTCCATGACATCCTTCACGCGCTGCCGATACAGGTTGAGCGTCGTTGCTATTTCGCCCTTTATTGCTGCATCTTCTTTGATTCTGTCGGAAAGTGAGAAATAGAGCCGGTACGTGTCCTTCAGCTCCGATATCACCTCGTGAGGGTGCCTCGAAAAGGGGGCAGCCTGGCTTATGTTGTCGGCAAAGGCGTAAAGCTCAGCCATTGACAGGCCCAGAAGGGGGTTTCCCAGCTTGTAGTTGGAGGCACCCGTGGAGAAGCGGAGGAGGGTTGCCCCGTGGAGCACATCGAGCGAGAAATCGGACTTCTCCGCCCCGAAAAGCACGCGGTCGAGGATGAACTTGTGAAGGAGGCTTTCGTTTTCCCATTCGGCGACGAAGCTGCGCTTCTCCCTATACGGCAGCAGGAAAGAGAGATACGCCATAGTCTCGACGAGCTGTATGGTCAGGTTGCCGAACCCAGGCGTCATGTCGAGTACTTTCAGAGACAGGAGGCGCTCTTTGGTGTGGTCTTCTTCTAATATACCGAGGATGATCTCTTCCAGGTCGGGTATCTGGGTACCTGTGCCCCTGGCAAGGAGGTAGGTGAAGACATCACACTGATCGAAGCCTTTGGTCGGCACCGGCTTCGAAGGACGGCGCCCATCCGCACTTGAGCCTGCCTGGTCTGCAAGAACCCCGGTCGCGGGAAGGCTGCCCTCAGGGAAGAGCCGTTTGAATAGCGGGATTGCCACCCCGTACACCTCGTCCCTCGGGGTGGCAGGCGCCAACCTACGGGCGAGAGACGAGCGTTCCTCTTTCAGGAACCCGATGAGTTCGGTCCTTTCTTTTTCGAGGACGCCGGGCAGCGTGTCAGAGAGGCCCGCGGAAGAAAAAACATGGTAGAAGAGACGGATCCCTTGGTCGTCGTCGCTGGAGATAGCCCTCTCGAGATCGATCTCTAAGACGGTCTTTTCGAAGGCCACGGGCCTTTTCAGGAGCAGCCAGCTCTTGCCGTTCGTCAGTATGCCCCAGGGAACACCCGATTTCTTCGTGAGATACATGGATTGATACAAAGGTATGCGGTTTTCAAAATCCAGGTAGAAGCCGCTGATCCCTTCTTCGAGATTTCTCCCGTACCTCTTCACGACGAGGAGGCCGAGCAAGTTGTCGTAGTACGATCGCGTTCCCCACCGGGAGGCGCTCCTCAACCGTTCCTCCTCCGACCTGAACAGGGCGAAGTCCGGTCCTTTTATCCGCTCTTCGAAGAACATGGGTTTGGCCTCGAAGGCAAAGCCGAGCAGCTTGAGAATGGGCTTGACGAGGTGCAACTCCGTGTGGATCTCGCTCGCAAACTCCTTCATCTGCTGGAACCGGGAGACGATGTCGACGAGGGCCGAAGGTATCTCTTCCGGGGTCGAAAGAGCAGCGATGGTCTCGACAGCCGGAATGGAGAGGAGCGTATTTCTCACGAAGGAGGGCCGCATTGTTTTTAGCCTAATGATATCCAGAGTACCCCCGCTTAGTCAAGCAGTGCGGCAATTTTTGGGGCTTAAGCGGCCATTCCTCACCCTAACCATCGTCTTAGCTCCTTATCCTGCCTTCGTGGGTCGAGAGGCCCCTCCATATGAAAAGCCATTGAAGATAGGATCGCGATTCTTTACACTATGGGTCTGTTTTTCCGTAAGGAAAGCCTTTTGGGCGAGGTGCTGCGAGGACGCGTCTTTCGATGAGGGGCAGCAGGGGACTGTCTCTGACGGCCTCTGACGTGTTAAGGTATATGTGGGGAGGGTCTATGGAAGACTCCTACGAAGCGGTGGTCGTCGGGGGAGGGCCTGCGGGCCTCACGGCAGGCATTTACCTTATGAGGGCCGGAATCAAGGCTCTGCTCCTGGAAAAGCAGATCCTCGGCGGAACGCCCCTGAACACCGAGCACATCGAGAACTACCCCGGCTTCCCGGACGGCGTGTCCGGCGCCGAGCTCATGGGGAGGATGGCAGAGCAGGCGAGGAAGCTGGGCCTCCCCATCAAGGAGTTCTCCGAGGTAGGAGAGGTCCGTTGCGAGGAAGGCGTATTCTCGATCAGGACGGACAAGGATTCCTACCGGTCTTTGGGACTGATCCTCGCAATGGGCACGGAGCCGGCCAAGCTCAACATACCGGGGGAAGACCTGTTCGTGGGAAGGGGGGTCTCATATTGCGCTACGTGCGACGGCATGTTCTTCCGCAATATGGAAGTGGCTGTGGTCGGCGGGGGAGACTCGGCCCTTTCGGAGGCCCTAACCCTTGCGAACATCGCATCCAAGGTCTTTGTCGTACACAGACGCGACCAATTCAGGGCGCAGCGCATCCTGCAGGATAGGGCTGAAAGGAACAGCAGAATCGAGTTCCTCCTGACTAAGGTGCCCCTCAGGATCAACGGCCAAGACCAGGTCGAGTCGCTCACCCTGCGGGACACACGAACGGAGGCGGAGTCAGTCGTCCCGGTGAGCGGCGTCTTTTTCTACGTAGGTTCCCATCCGGGGACTGGATGGGTCGGCGACCTTGCCGATATTGACGGCTCTGGCTTCATTGTGACGGACGCAAGCAGCCTCGCAACGAGGACGGAGGGCTTATTTGCAGCGGGGGATGTGCGAAAGAAGTCGCTAAGACAGATTTCAACGGCAGTGGGGGATGGGGCCCTTGCGGCCGTGAATCTCGAAAAATACGTGCTGGAGAAGAGGTAATTCCAATTCTAAATCATGACGATATCGAGGCGCCGAGGAAGGAGCGACGAAGGTGTACAGTTGCAGTACATCGAGGAACGGATGACGAAGGCAACAAAGATAGCGTCGAGTGAGAATTGGAATAAGGCGGGCAGATGAGTGAAAAGCGGCGGGGACCGCATGAGGGGGGACGAGCGCTGTTCGTCGCGACGCTCCTGTGCGTCCTTGCATGTTTGCCCGCATCCATAGGCCGCGCGTCGGCCGATGCCAGTAATGTAGGCTTCTCCAGGATCGGCGAAAACGTACCCGAGCCCTGGGCTTTCCTCAAGCAGTGCATCGAAGCAAAGGGCTACTCGATGAGCACCTACCAGGGCGAGACCACATTGGAGAAGCATGTCGAGAAGGTAAACGCGATCAATCGCACGCCGGCCAAGATCTTTCTGGCGGTGCAGTTGAGCAAGGGCGAGAGGACTTCCGCCATGGTTGCAATGACGGACGCAAAAAAGAAAGAAGGGCGCTTTCTCACCATAGATGAGATACCGGGCCTGTTTGCGGAAGAATCCCAGAGGCTCGCGGCAGATATCGCAGCGCCTTTCAAGGTGAAGGTCGAGCATCTTCCCCTTTTCCCGCTGCTGGGCGTCACCATGCCGGGGGCCTTTGTCAGGATAGAGTACAAGGAGGGGGAGATGGAGGATGCGGTCCAGAGGCTCTGCGAGGGTGTGGAACGATACTTTACAGAAAGGATGTCCAGATGAGGGATAACGGCAGGGGGAACGACAAGATAAGAGATCTCAAGATCACGAGGAACTTCCTCAAGTTTCCCGATGGTTCCGTGCTCGTTGAAATGGGTGAGACCAAGGTCATCTGTGGGATCAGCATCGAGGAGAAGGTGCCGCCCTTTCTCAAGAATTCGGGCAAAGGATGGCTCACTGCCGAATACTCCATGCTGCCAAGGGCGACCCAGTCCCGTACCATCAGGGAATCGGTTGCCGGTAAGGTGGGTGGCAGAACGCACGAGATACAACGGCTCATAGGGAGGGCCCTCAGGGCAGTGGTGAACCTCGATGTGATCGGCGAGCGCACGATCTGGGTCGATTGTGACGTGATCCAGGCTGACGGCGGCACGAGAACGGCGAGCATAACCGGAGGCTTTGTGGCCCTAGTGGAAGCCCTTTGGGCCCTGAAAAAAAGAGGCGTCATCGACAAGATCCCCTTGCGCGACTCCATTGCCGCTGTTAGTGCCGGTGTCGTAAACGGGGAGCCCCTCCTTGACCTTTCATATAAGGAAGACGCCAGTGCCGAAGTGGACATGAACTTCGTCATGACGGGCAAGGGCTT
>CAYZAF010000477.1:0-11300 GCA_964476435.1 uncultured Syntrophaceae bacterium | reverse complement strand
GGTGATCCGGGCGGGCATAGACATGGGCATCAACTACCTCGATACGGCGAGGACCTACATCCATGGCAGAGGCGAAGAGATCGTGTCGCGGGCCGTCGAGGGCATCCGGGATAAGGTCTATATTGCCACGAAGACCCACGGGGCGACGAAGGATGCAGTCCTGCGCGACGCGGAGGCGAGTCTCAAGAGCCTCCGGACGGACCATGTCGACGTGCTCTTCCTCCACGGACTGGAAGACCCGGGGCGCGCCTTGGATCCGAATATCCGGGGGGCGCTCACGATGGTCAAGGAGCAGGGAAAGGTGCGGTTTTTCGGCGTCTCCACGCATATGAATCAGGCGGAAGTCGTGGACGGGATCGTCAACGACCCTGAGAAGTTTTTCGACATCGTCCTTGTGGCTTACAACTTCAAGAGCGACCCATCCGTCGAGCAGGCCATTGCCAAGGCCGCAAAGGCCGGCATCGGCGTCCTCGCGATGAAGACCATGACGGGAGGATACCGGATAGGGGAAAGGAGATCGATCGGCCCCCATCAGGCCGCCCTCAAGTGGGTGCTCCGGGATGCAAACGTGGCTGCGGCCGTTGCGGGCATGAAGACGATTGACGAAATAAAGGAATTGGTGCAGGTCATGGGCGCGAAGTTTACGGGCGCGGACGAACGGGTCTTGCGCAGATACTCCCGGGCCATCGATCCTTACTACTGCAGGCTCTGCGGCAAGTGCGAGAAGACATGCCCGAACGACGTCGAGATCAGCGTGGTCAATCGGGCGCTCATGTATGCCGAAGGGTATGGGGATCTCGCGCTGGCAAAAGTCACGTTCCGGGAGGCCTCCGCCGCATCGGGCTGCCTCGAATGCAAAGAATGCGTCGCCCAATGCGTCAACGGCCTCAAGATAGCCGAAAAGATGCGCCGCGCCCGGCGCCTGCTCGCATAAAAAGATGCGACCCTCAGCGCTATCCAACCTTGCACCTGGTAGTCGACAACTTAAGGGTATTGCGAAAGTCTTTCCTCCTGAGCATATTCTTGTTACAAGCTTTCCTCCTGAGGAGTTTGGTGTCATACAAGTTTGGCGGAGGAACAAAATGAAAAAAATTGTGGGGAGCAGTGCTGCACATTTCCGCCAACCCATGAAAATCATCTCTTATGCGTTATTCTTTGCCGGTGCATGTCTGTCTCTGCACGGATGCGTGTATCTTGCCGCTCCCGTAACCGTAGCCGCTATAGGCGGTGCCGGACTGGTCATCAAGGGGGCGGAGTTGCAGAGCCAAATCAGAAAGGCAGATGCTGAGGAAGCCTTGGATGTGCCTTTTGAAAAAACGTGGGATGCATCGAAAGCAGCCCTATCGGATCTCGATATCGAAGTTGCGCTCAGCAAACGGACAGAACAGGGAAACGGGGGCATAGTTGAAGGGAAGGTAAAGGGAACGGAGGTGAAAGTTGCTATCATCAGGCTGACTGGGAAGATAACCGAACTTGGCATTTCGGCGACTCACCCCGGATGTCTATGGTCGACTCACGATAAAGCCCTTGCAAGGCTCATAGCTGACAAAATCAGGGAAGAAGCCCAAAAGCAAGAAGACGATGACCGGTCTCTGTCGGCTCCTACCTTCTTTCCATAGGCGTGGTTTGATATAGCGCCATGACAACATTACGCGAAAAGATGAAAGACTTAACACCCACGGAACTGGTGCGGCTAATATTCATTTCAGGCGGCATAGAGCCGGGGGTGAGGAAATGGATAAGAGCGGACCAAGGCGAGGTAATACCGGTCTTGCGACCTGAAGGAAATGGCTATCGGGCCGATGGCATAAGCGGCGGCGAGGATATCCGGTCCGATGGGATGCGCAACCGATCCCGGGAGGCGGAAAGCAGCAAGGGCACTGAAATAAGTGACCCTGTTGCGAGCGCCAGACGTATCCAAGACGCCGAGCGTAAGCGAGTCTTTGAGGGGGAGGCTTAAGCAGGCTGATGCCTGTGGAGGGGGCGACCCGGGCCCCCTTCTCTACCCTCCGTATCTCCTTCACCGCGTCATCGTAACGGCCCTTGCTCACGAGGAAGCGGACAGACTCGGGCAGGTACGCCGCGAGGACGGGCACGAGGAAGATGGGCAGAAAGCCCATGAGCGGGAGGATGCGCCATCCGAAAACGGGGATCACGGCTATGGCGACGACCGCCGCAAGCACCCATCCGAGGGAGAACCCCGCGAACGCTGAAGTGACCGCCTTCCCCCCTGATCTTCGCGGGGGCATATTCCGAGACGAGCGTGATGGTTAGGGGCAAGGCCCCGCGCCTATGCCGAGGCCGGAGAAGAAACGCAGGACGCAGAAGAGTGAAAAAGTGGGGGCAAAGTAGGCGGCGCCGCTAAACGTCGAAAAAACTGAGAGCGCCAGGATGAGTGTCTTCCTCCTACCAATGCGGTCCGCGATCATCCCCAAGGCCACGGTGCCGATCATGAGGCCCGCGTAGCCGTATGAGGAGCGCGGATGTGGGGCGCCTTCATTTCACCGCGTGCACCCGTCTTTTTGCCACTCGCACGAGAGATGATGGACGCGAGATATTCCCGGGTTGCTCCGCGCGGGGCGATCTCCGGACGGCTACAAAGAGCCAGAGCACCACAGGGAGCAAGTACTGCCCTACATCGCAGAGAAAAATATCCAGTTGGATGAGGGACTTGTAATGAAAGGCCGACATGAGGGCGTTGTTGATCCTGTGGAAAAGATGGAGTAGGACAAAGAGTCCCAATCCCATGGCAAGCCCCTTGGCCTTTGTTGACCATCGTATTGATCCCGTCGCAAGGATGAGGGAGACAAAGGCCGCCACGCTGAACGTCTCGTAGTAGACTCCATTCTCCCGGGGGAGGAAAAGCTGGTAATTGAAGAAGGAGAAAGCGACGATCATGAGCTGGTCGAGGAGCCAGACGTACCAGTGATGGATCTCCATCCAGAAAGCGAAGACGCACCCCGAAATGATGACGAGGCGTCCCAGGAAGGCTGCAACCTTGCCCACAGGACCTGCATGAGAGCCTTGATCGACCCATTTCAGCCATACGACGCAGGAGAGCACGACGAGGACGATGGTGAATACCTGACCCATGTAAACGTGGGTGACCTCGAAGAACCTGGGGTCATGGCGCGTCACCATGAAGATCGACACGAGCCTCACAAGGTTCCCCAGATATAAGGCGGGTATGCCCACGGCAAGCCCTATCGCCTTGTTCCGGCCGTGAGTCTTGTAAAAGGAGACGAAGCAGGCATAGAGCGCTATCGCGGAGAGGGCGGTGCACTCGAGAACGATCTGAAATGAAACACCGCTTCCGGTAACGATATTACCACTGACAATCACCGGATTGCCGATAAGGCGGAGGACGTGACCGAGGGTCCGGGCGGTCTGCTCGCAGACGATTCTTGCAAAAGAATCGGGGAGTATGCATATGAGAGCCCACAGCCCGAGGCAGGAGAGTCCGAAGGCTGCCGCGAAGCGAAACCGTTTTGACCGCATCCCATTCGACAAGGTGGCATGCTCAGGGGCAACGTGCTTTGGGCTCTTTCTGCCTGTGCTCCGCTTAGGTCCTTTCATGCCAAAGCAATGCCCCTGGCTCTCCCTGTCGCGTTAGTGCAAGCCGTGCTCTCGATGTCCTTTCGCGGCGATCCCTTAAGTCTACGACATTCATCCATGAGCCGGCAATGGGGAGACCAATAACGACTCGCCGAAGAAACAAAATGGCTTTTACGAGAGTCACGACGTCCGGACATGCCGGTGGCTTGTCTTCTTTCAGAACCATGGCGGAGCCGGCATGGGGCGGAATTCCTTGAGCCTTAACCGGAAATGCACTTTGTATTTAACACATTCGGCCGATAATGTACTCCAGAGAGATTTATGCAAGGGGAGTGTGTATGAAGTGTTGGATGAAAAGACTTGCGGAACATTATGAGTCCCTGAAGAGGTGTTATCCTGCGGAGAGACTGATCGTCGTCTTTGACATAGACGATACCATACTCGATCTCCGCCACATGATCCTCCACGTACTTTCGGCCTTCGATGCACGGTACGAGACGGGATATTTCAGAAAACTCTCGGTACAGGACATAGGGGTCAGTGAGTTCGAGGTGCACCTGATGATGGCAAAGTTCGGCATACCCACCCGCGTTCAGCGGGAGGTCCTGGAATGGTTCGCGAAGCACTCATGGTCAACGCCGGTGATCCGGGAAGGCCATCGCCCCTTTCCAGGCGCCATGGATGTGATTCGATGGCTCCAACTACGGGAGAAGACCTTCGTGGGGCTCAACACGGGGAGGCCGGAGACGATGAGGCCCGATACACTCCAATCCCTCAACAGGCTGGGCAGGCCCCACGGGGTAGTTTTTCACGATCACCTGCTCTTCATGAACCCTTACGGCTGGGCAGAACGCATCGAGGAATCGAAGGTGGAGGGGATCGCGTACTTTCAATCGAGAGGCTTCAGGATAGCGGCGTTCGTGGACAACGAGCCGGCGAACCTGCAGGCGGTCGCCGCCTACGATCGGACAGGGGAGATCCTGCTCCTCCACGCCGACACCACCTTCACCACGGAAAAAGAGCTGATCCCGGAGAAAGCCGTGAGCGGCAATGTGTATGACATCTCCGCCCTGGTCAGGGCCGCTGCCGGAAGGCAAGCTTGGGGTGAGGCTGCGTAGGCCGCCTACCGGAGCTATGGTATGATCGGGTGTCCGACCGTACCGCTCTCCTACGTAAAGGGAGAATAAGCCTCCGGCCGGCGGCATGCGTGGAATCGCGCTCTGCGTACGCCCTGCGGTGGGAGGCCACCGGCGGCCTTGATTTTGGCTATTAACCAATACGCGGGGGCCGGCCGCCCGGTGGAGGGGCAGTCCACCGATTTATCAGAGTTTCGACGTCAGCTTCATGCCGAGGATCTTCCTCGCCTCGTTCGGGTCCGTGATGACCCTTCTGCCGTGCATCAGGGCGAGGTCCACGGTCATCTTTACCACGTCCGAGTGCTTCTTAATGATCTCGTCTTTGTGGGGGTACATCCAGTAGCAGTCCTCGATGCCGACGCGGACGATGTCGACCCCCATGAGGATCCCCATCGTCACCATGGGCAGCCAGTTGCGCCCACCTGGATAGACGCCAATGATGCTTTCCGGGATATTCTCCTTGATCATATTCACGCTCGTCATGAGCTGCAGGTAGGACCAGGGGTCCCTGTTGATGGCGTGGGCCTCGTGCTTGCCTATCTGGATGTTCATGATGTGGGGCTTCCATTTCGCCACCTTCGGGTCGATGAGGAACCTCTTGAAACCGAGATGCGAATAGGTATCGAAGTTTTGATAGACGGGCTTGACGCCGTGGGCCTCGCACCACTTCACGCCCGTGACGGTCGCGTCCGCACTCGCGAAGGAGGCATGCTCCCTGGTCCTGTAGCCTATGGGGACAACAAGGGTCCCCTGGACATATTTGTTTCCCCCGCCCAGGTCGAGAAGTTCCTGCGTGCCGGAGATGAAATCGATGTCCGAGTCGGGTACGGCGAACCAGGAATGGGTCGTAGTTATGCAGTCGCCCACTTCAGCGAAGATCCCCTCCAGGATCTCGGCGAGGAGGTCGTGCTTCATGAGGGCGGTGCCTGTCTTCGGGTCCCTGGGATGAACGTGGATTATGACGGCGCCCGCCCGCACGGACTCCACCTGCTCCCTTACCTGGTCCTTTATCTTGATGGGTACGGCGGGAAAGCGCTTTCCGCCCGTCTGCCAGCCGGGGCACGCGCTTTCAATGATGAGCGGCCTGTCCATGGTGGGGATCT
Source organism: uncultured Syntrophaceae bacterium (assembly GCA_964476435.1). Taxonomy (GTDB): domain Bacteria; phylum Desulfobacterota; class Syntrophorhabdia; order Syntrophorhabdales; family WCHB1-27; genus CAVVNC01. The sequence continues at coordinate 5,506 of CAYZAF010000477.1, read as the reverse complement.
TTGGTTCCTTTTCCACCGGGAACATGTAGCTGACCACGTCCTGCGTCATCTCCGTGAAGACCTTCGTTGTGGAAGAACGTTTTGCCATCTCTTCTCTCCTTTCCCGTATTGTTTTTCGGGCCTGTCCGTCTATGGGCCCAGTTGATCCACCGATTCCTTCGTGCCCCTGTGCTCCGTCACGTTGCCCCGGGAGACAGTATAGACCCTGCTGACCACCCCGCCCCATCTTCGGAGCGTCTGGTCCGCCACAAGGATGGCGAAGCCGGAGGCGGCCCATCGTTCTATCATGGCAGCGAGCTCCGACGCGATGCGCGGCGCCAGCCCTAACGCGGGCTCGTCCAGAAGGATTGCCCTCACATCGCCCATAAGGGCTCTTGCGAGGGCTAGCATCTGCTGTTCGCCGCCCGAGAGGTTGCCCGCCGGCACCCTGAGGCGGAGTTTCAGCCTATCGCTGAACGCCGGGGGCAGGAGCGCGAAAGAGCGCTCCACGTTGTCGCCCCATTCGACGCCCAGGTTGTCAGCGATCACCCTCAGGTTGTCTGCCACTGACAGGGACGGGTAAATCTGCCGCCCCTGGGGTACGAGCCGGACTCCAGCGCACCACCTGTCGCGCGTGCCCATGGCCAGGATGTCTTGGCCTCCCAGTCTGGCCGAGCCCGCCACCGTCCGGCCCGGCACACTCGCCGCGATGGCCTCTATGAGGCTGCTCTTCCCTGCTGAGTTAGGTCCGATGAGGGCTACCGCCTCTCCCGCGTCGAGCCTCAGTGCCGCGCCGCTCACGGCCGTCACCTTCCCGTAACGGACGACGAGGTCCTCCACAAGGAGCGTTCCGTTGTTCTCTTCCCTACTCTCTGCCAAAGTACGCCTTCTGCACCTCGGGCTGCGCGAGCACCTCTCGCGGTGGGCCGCAGGCAATGACAGACCCTGAGTCGAGGACGAGCAGCCTGTCGCACATCTTGCTCAAAAGGTCGATATTGTGATCGACGACGATCACGCCGAGGGCGTGAGGCCGCCACCGCTCGACCGCGTCGATGACGCGGTTTATCTCCGCCTTTCCCAGCCCTGCGAAGGGCTCGTCCATGAGGAGCACCGATGGCCGGGAGACAAGGGCCCTGCCGATCTCGGCGAGCTTCTCGGTCCCGAAGGAGGCGCTCCCCATCTCCTCGTCGAGGCCCGAAAGGCCTATCTTGCGGGCTACGCTCAGTGTCGCTTCATCAACCTGGCTGCGTGCGGAAGAGAAAAGGTCGTGCGCCACGCGGATTGCCATTCCGGTCCAGGAGCGCGGGGCCGAGAGGCGTAAGAGACCCAGCGCAACATTCTCGCCCACCGAGAGCCCTTCGGACAATTGGGGGTGCTGGAAGGTCCTCGAAAGGCCCGCCAAAGCGCGGTCAGAGGCACTGCCAAAGAGGGCCCTACCCTCCAGGCAGACCTCACCCGAGTCTCCCGCCTGGATGCCCGTCAGGACATCGATGAGCGTCGTCTTGCCCGCTCCGTTCGGCCCGACGATGCCCATGATCTCACCGTGGGCGAGCTCGAAGGAGACGTTCTGGAGGGCCGTGACGCCTCCGTAAGTCTTGCTCACACCCTTTACTGTCAAAGGTGGAGCGGCCTGCCTTCCCGGCTCAAGTGCGGCCGCCGGCGATTCGACCTCTTCCGCCAGCTCGGGTAACGCCTTTCGATCGGTCCGGATCTCGGGCCGGAGGCGCCTTTCTATGGCCGAGACAGCACTTTCCAGCCTTTCCGCGATCCCTCCGGGAAAGAAGAGCACGCAGGCAAGGACGGCCAGACCATAGAGGAGCTTGCCCGGGCCGAAGCTCCTCGCAATCTCCAGGACGTAAACGAGAAGGGCAGAGCCCAAAAGACATCCCCAGGGCGTCTGCTTCCCGCCCAAAAGTGGTATGAATAGGATCAGGAAGGCGAGCTCCAGGTGGAAAGAGTCGGGCAGGACGAGCCCCCGACTGAAGGCGAGGAGGCTCCCTGCGAGCGAGGCCACGGCCGCGCCGAAGATGAGGGCTAGGATGCGGAACCGGACGGTGTTGAGACCTACCGATTCAGCGGCGGGGCGCGAGCTCCCCATGAGGTGGAGGCCCTTGCCGAGCTTGCTCCGTTTTAGGTTCTCGAGGGCGCGGACGATGAGCCATATGATGGCCGCCCCCCAGACGAGAAGAGCAGTCGAAGAGAGGCGGATCCCAAAGACCTCTCGGGCGAAGGTGAGGCCGTCCGCCCCTCCCGTCAGGTCTGCCTCCTGGAGGAGGAACCGGCCGAAAGCGATGGCGACCAGAAGGGTCCCCACGGCGAGGAAGTAGCCAGAGAGGCGGCTCGTCGCGAGCGCCACAAGGAAGGCCGTAGCGCCGGCCAGAACCATGCCGAGGGGGACTCCCCAGAAGGCGCCTATGCCCCTTGCAGAAAGCACGGCAACCGAGTATCCGCCGATGCCCGCGTAGGCGGCGTAAGCCAGAGAGACTTGGTCCGTGAGGACCATGGGCACGTAGATGGCGAGGCCGAGGAGGGCATATACGTAAAGAAGTATAACGAGCTCGGTGGTGACGAGGTCCCTTAGACCGTAGGCGAGCGTCGCCAGGAGGAAGAGAGGGCCTCCCATTTTTCTTAGATATCCGGTAAGACTCGCCAGGGGACTTTTCGAGGACGCCATTTCCCTTACCCCGGCCGCCTCTTCATAGGCGCCACTATGCCCTGAGGCCGGAAACCGAAGATAAGGAGCGCCAGGGCGAGCACTGCGTAGTCCTTGATGGCGACGCCCAGATACCGGCTTACGATGATGCTTATCGCCGCCAGCACGATGCCTCCCACCGCCGCGCCGAGCGTCTTTCCAGCGCCACCCAAAAACAGGGCGACAAAGCCGCCGATGAGGAAGGTGACGCCGGATAAAGGGGCGAGGCCGGCGAGCGGACCGGCAAGAACCCCGGTGATCCCGGCTATGACGCCTGCCCAGAGGAATGCGAGGGTCCTTGCCTTGCGGACAGCCAACCCCAGGAGCTCCGAGGCGCGCCTGTTATCGCCCACGGCCCGGAGAAGCCTGCCTGTGGCCGTGTATTCAAGCCAGACGTGGGCTGCGGAGAGGACGGCGGCGGCGGCGGCGATAATGATGAGCTGGTGCGCCGAGAAGCGAATGTCGCCCGTCCTAAAGTGCACATCCGCAAAGAAGGGCGTCCCTATGATAGGCCGCTCACCGAAGAGAAGCCTTGCCGTCTGCTCCCAGACCCACAACAAAGCCACAGTCCCGAGGACAGGGCCAAAAGCTCCGGCTGTCCTGTAGAGGCGGGACAGGGGGCCTATTGCCAAGCTCTCGCTTGCCGACGCCGCGACCGCTGCGAAGGATATGCCGCAGAGGACGACGATGGGCAGGGGCAAGCTGAACCGGGCGGAGAGAAAGGCCGAGCCCATCCCGCCCAGGATGACGTACTGGCCGACGGCGAAATCGAAGATGCCGCCCGTTGCCCTGAAGATGAGCTGGAAGGAAAGGGCCATCAGGGCGGTGAGGGACGCCGTGACAAGGATGGGGATGAGAAGCTCGTTCATTCAAGCTGACGCGGCCGTGCCCTCGTGAAGGCAAGGCGCAGCCGGCACGTCTCTCATTTTTCCGCTGGCACAGACCTGCCGTTCCTGAACTGGGCCAGGAAAGTGCCGTTGGGGTCCGCACAGAGGTGGTTCTCCTTCGAGCAGCAGACTGTGGACGACGGCGGACCAAAGTGAGACTTCATGCCGCATATGTGCTCGATAGCGTCCCGTACGGCCACGCCGTTCGTGCTCTTGGCTTTCTCGACGCCCGCCTTGAAAAGGTAGACCGCGTTCCAGACGTTGCCCATGGTCGTCAGCACGGGCTCGTTCGGATACTTGGCCGTGAATTTCTTGATCCACTTCTGGGCGAGCTGGTTATCCGGGTGGATGGGCTCCATATAGTAGAGGTTCTCCATAGCCTTGGGCCCGAGGAGCTTCCTGTAGGCGGGAGAGACGGCCGTCACATCCTGATACAGGGGCACCTTCCACCCCATGTCCGTCACGGTTCGGACGAAGAGGGCCTGCTCCTGGGGCGCCTGCCCGGAGACGAGGACTGCGGGGGCCTCCCACTTGTCCCTGAGCCTCGTGACAACGGCCGTAGCGTCCGTCGCTCCCACATCCAAGGCCTCTACGGCCAGCACCTTGATGCCCGCATCTGTCAACGCCTTCTTGAAATTGTTCGCCAGGCCGGAGCCGGTCGGGCTCGTGTCCGTAAAGATGGCGATCTCCTTGAGACGGCTCCTCAGCGTTGCTACAAACACGTTCGTCATCTGGCTCACGGTGTTGTTCGTCTGGAAGACGTAATTGTTGTTCGGGGGCTGGGCGGCCTTGTCGCTCAGGACGGTGGCGAAGGCGGGCACTTTTTCCTCCTCCACGACAGACCTCGCCTGGAGCACGGAGGCAGAGCCGGACCCGAGGATGACGCCGACGGCGCCCCGCTTTATGAGAGTCCGTACCCGCAGGGGCGAGACGTTCGGGTCGTTGCCGTCGTCTTCCTTTATGAGCTCCACCGGCCTTCCCATGATGCCGCCCTCCTGGTTGATCTCCTCGACCGCGAGGGTGGCGTTCATCAGGTTGTACCGGGCATAGTCGGACGCCCCACCGGAGGCGTCATAGAGGATGCCCAGCTTGATTGGCTCGGCCGCCCCTGCTAGAGCAGGGCAAAAAAGGGCCATTGCGAGAAGACAAAGAACGACCTTTCTCATTGCGCTCCTCCCTACCGGATCTTTCCGTTGTCTCCGGCGCAAGTCATAGAGCCTTCGCGCCTTGCAGGAGATTATGCATTAAAAGGACCGCCCCTGTCCAGAGCGAAAGGTATGGGCCACCTGCGGTTGATAGACTCTACTTGGAGCGGTATAATTCAAACCCAATGGCGATCCAGGGAAGTCCCTCTCATTCGGCGAATGGTACCTCCCGTTCAGGAGCGGACTACCTGATGCACAGCCGGCCTTCAAGAGGTTGCCACCGGGCGCCTCGAGCGACCCGTTGACGGCGCCTTCTTTCTTTGCTATTCTAATTTGAACAGGTGTTCACGAATGAGCAGGCAGGCCTTGCTTCGGGAAAGGATTCTCGCCGCCGCCCTCCAGGTATTCGCTGAAAAGGGCTACAAGGAGGCGACGGTGCGGGACATCGCCCGCGTCGCGGGCGTGGCCGTGGGCGCACTCTATCCCTATTTCGGGAGCAAGGAACAGCTCTATGTGCAGGTGCTTCAGGAGGAAATGACGCAGTACAACGAACGGATAAGCGAGTTCGTTGACGGCGACCCACAGGCTGGGATAAGGGGCTACATCGAAAACCATCTCCAGTTCATGGCCTTGAGGAAGGAGATGGTCGCGCGCCACTTCAAGGACTACGATTTGAAATGCGCCAAACCAATCAGACGTGACTTTTTTGAGCGTCAAAAGGATTTCCTGAGCAAGATAATCCGCAAAGGCGTGGAGCAGGAGGTATTCCAGGTTGTCGACTGCGGCGAAGCCGCTTTCTTCAT
>CAYZAF010000476.1:0-3447 GCA_964476435.1 uncultured Syntrophaceae bacterium | reverse complement strand
GGGCTGTCTTGACCCAAGATGGAGAAAGCCATGGATGAGGCCAAAGAGATTTACTGGCTCGACGAGTTGTCCAAGGAACACAACGATATCGTGGGCAAGAAATGCGCCAACCTCGGCGAGCTGACAAAAATCGGACTCCGGGTGCCTTCCGGTTTTGCCCTTTCGGTCAAAGCCTACGAGCACTTCATGGAGGCCACGGGGCTGAAAAAGCGGGTGCACGACATCGTTGAAGAAGCAATGGCCGCCGGTCTCGACGTAGAGAAGGACGTGGGGCGAATGCTCGAAGTGAGCGCCCAGGTGAGGCGGGTGATCGAGGAATCTTCCATGCCCCCCGATCTTGCACAGAGTATCGGCAGCTATTACGGGGAGCTGGAAAAAAGGGTTGCCATTGAGGGGGTGGCCTGCGCGGTGAGGTCAAGCGGGGCCGTGAGCATGCCGGGCCAGATGGAGACGTATCTCAATGTGGCAGGGGCAGAGGCCGTCATAGATCATGTGAAAAAGGTCTGGTCGAGCGCCTTCACGACCCGCGCCATTGCATTCAGGGTCCAGCAGAAGATGGATATCTCATGGGCGCCCATTGGCGTGGCGGTGATCATGATGATCGAGGCAAAGAGCGCCGGCGTCATTCTGACGGTACTCCCGAATACGGGCGATACGGACAGGGCAATCGTAGAGGGCAACTTCGGCCTCGGCGAGAGCGTTGTGAGCGGGGAGATCACGCCGGATTCCTTTGTTGTCCACAAAGAAGAGATGCGAGTCGAGTCGAGGTGCATTGCGGAAAAAACAAAGATGGTCGTCTGCGATGTGAGCGGCACGCGCATCTGCGATGTGCCGGATGAAATGAAGAGCCTCTCATGCCTCAATGATGACGAGGTTCTCGAAGTGGTCAGGGTTGCAAAAGGTGTGGAGGGCCATTTCAATGCCCCTCAAGATATGGAGTGGGTGGTCGACAAGCGGTTCGCGTTTCCGGAGAACATCTTCTGGGTTCAGGCGAGGGGAGCGAAGTACGCCAAGAAAGCGAAAGGAACGGACGAGAGCTACGTGATCGACCTCATGCTCCAGCTATTCCGAAAGTAGGAGGTTCCCGTGTACGTAAGGATGACGTTCTTCAAAGTTAGGTCAGGCAGGATGGATGATTTGCGCAATCTCTATGTGAACGAGGTTATTCCGGCTCATTCGAACCACAAGGGCATAAGATTCGTCCATCTCTTCGAGAATTTGGAGAACCGGGACGAGGGCATCTCCGTCACAGCCTGGGATACGAGGGGAGATGTGGAAAAGTACGAGAAGAGCGGCGATTACCAGACGATCGTCGGTCGATTCAAGGAACTCTTCAGCGGCGAGCCAGTGCTCAAGTCGTACGAGGTTACGGCCAGTTCCGAGCCGATGATACTGCGCATATTCTAGGAGGCGCCATGGCCATTCTCTTCGCGCAATACTGGGACGTGGTAGAGAACAAGGAGAAGGAGTACGAGGACTTCATCCTCAGCACCTACATTCCCGGCTACGAGAAGACGGGCCTGAGACTCGCCGGGGCTTACTATGTGGTGGTCGGCGCTGGACCGCGCATCGTGAGCGTCTCGACGACTGAGGATCCCGTCTCCTTTCAGAAGGCTGTCACCTCGGAGGAATACGAGAATCTCCAGGAGGCGCTTTTCCCTTTGGTGCGGAACTATTCCAGCAAGCTCTACAAGTCGTCCGGTCCCATCAAGGTCGAGAGGTACGATTTGCAGCTCGGGGTCTGGAAGTTCAACCAGTTCTTCAACGTCATTCCCGGCATGGAGAAAAGCTACGGCCAATTCCTCGAGAACGAATTCATCCCCACGATGGAGCGGCTCGGCATTAAGATAACGAACATATGGAAGACCATCATCGGGCCCAGTCCGTTCACCCTGGTGGAGGGCACCAGCCCGAAGATAGAGAAGATCGCCAAGACCATCGCCGACGAAGACTACCGCTCCCTCACGAGGACACTCAAATCGCGATACGTCTATGACTATCAGAGCAAGATTCTCGCGCCCACGAGAAGGCTCGAGCTCCCCTATTTCATGAAGCACCTCACGGCGGGGCTCTAGAGGCATGGCATCCATAACGGGTAGGGGGGCTTGAGGGAGCCTCCTCGTCATGGTACCCTATTCACCACTGCCATTTCGCTCCACCTATCGACAAAGCGATGGCGCATGAGAGGACATCTTTAGCGTGGAAGCCATAGCGCCCTTCAAAGAAGCAATCGAGATGATACGGGAAGCAGGCGGCGAAGCCTTCCGGGCCTGCTTTCAGTGCGGCCTCTGTACGGCGAGTTGTCCCTGGAACAACGTGAGGACCTTCATGCCCCACAGGAAGATCACGGAGTCGAAGTTCGGCCTCGTGGAGCTCGGGGAGGAGGACTGGTGGCTCTGCTCTACGTGCCGCGCGTGCGTGAGCCGCTGCCCCAGGGGAGTGGCCATCACGGACGTCATCCGCGCCGTGCGGAATGTCACCCTTGAGAGCCTTCCCCGGGCAGTGCCCGCATCCCTCAAGAGCGCGGTTGCGAGCCTCAAGACGAGCGGCAATCCCTGGGGCGGATCAAGGGAAGAGAGGGCTGAGTGGGCTTCCGACCTTTCCCTTCCCTCTGTGGGCGGCCAGATCGAGAAGGCCTATTTCTCGTGCTGCGTCCCTGCCTTCGATCCGAAGATGAGAAACGTTGCCCGCGCTGCCGCCAGGATACTTGAAAGGACGGGTGCGGTGTTCGGCATTGTGGGCACGCAAGAGAGCTGCTGCGGCGAGAGCGTCCGGAAAGCAGGGGACTACAAGGTCTTCGAGCGTCTTGCCCGGAGCAATATCACTGCCTTTCGCGACGCAGGGGTGAAGGAGGTGATCGTCACCTCTCCCCACTGCTTCCGCACGTTCAAGGACGAGTATCCTGCCATGGGGGCAGATTTCCGGGTGGTCCACCTTACGGAGTACCTCGCCCGCGCCCTCGATGAGGATCGGCTGGCATTCCGGAAAGATTTCCCCAAGAAGGTCGTCTACCACGACCCCTGCTACCTGGGACGCCACAGCGCCATTTACGAGGAGCCGAGGAAGGTTCTCGCAGCGATCCCCGGCCTCGTCCTCATGGACGAAGTGGCGAGCCGGGAGAGTAGCCTCTGCTGCGGCGGCGGGGGGGCGAGGATCTGGATGGAGACGAAGAAGGGAGAGCGGTTCTCCGATATCCTCGTGGAACAGGCTGTCTGCCTTGGCGCCGAGGTCCTTGCCACAGCGTGCCCTTACTGCATCCTCACCCTGAAGGACAGCGTCCTCACTCTGGGGAAAGAGGATGTGCTAGAGGTTAAGGATATCTCCGAAATCGTGGATGAGGTCACGCGATGATCGGGGCGGTCATGGTGGTGGGCGCGGGTGTAGGGGGCATACAGGCTGCCCTTGATAGCGCTGCCTCCGGGTTCAAGGTATACCTCGTGGATAAGG
>CAYZAF010000475.1:0-5657 GCA_964476435.1 uncultured Syntrophaceae bacterium | reverse complement strand
ATGGCTTTCTTGTAAAGGGCCGCGTGGATCTTCTCCACCTCGTTCGCGAACGTGAAGGTCTGCTCCGCTTGCTTGTTGCCTTCCTTCTTTGCGTCCTCGATCATGACCGGGTACATCTTCTGGAACTCGTACACTTCCCCGTTCAGGGCCTCGTCCAGGTTCTCCTTCGTGCCCTTTATGCCCGCCAGAGCTCTCAGGTGGTTGTGGGCGTGGACAGTCTCGGCCTCAGCTGCCGCGCGGAAGAGCTTTGCGACCTGCTTGAAGCCCTCCTGATCCGCCTTCTTCGCGAAGGCAAGGTATTTCCTGTTGGCCTGCGATTCCCCTGCAAAGGCATCCTTAAGGTCCTGCTCGCTCTTAGCCATGTCTATCCTCCTCTTTAGAATTTTGCGTGGTACTCTTTTACCTTTTCCGCGAACCCTGCCCCGAACTGGTAGCACCTCTCTTCGTCCTCGAACGTGGGCCGGTAGAGCACGTCGACACCCGGCTCGTACGTCTCGAGGCCCATGTGTCTGGCGTTCTCGTATATCTCCTTCACCGCGCCCCCGCTCCAGCCGAAGCTCCCGAACCCCCCCACGATTCGGTTCTTCGGCCTCAGACCCCTCAGGTACGTCAGGAAATCGGCGACGGTGGGAAAGACGATGTTGTTGAGCGTCGGTGAGCCGATGAGCGTGCCCCTGGCCTTCCAGAACTCCTTCACCGCGACGCTCATGGGCGTGGCCCGGAGCTTGATCACCCTGCACTCGACATTAGCGTCCTTCACGCCTCTGGCGATCGCCTGGGTCATGCGCTCCGTGCTGCGCCACATGGTGTCGTACACGATGGCAACGGAAAGGCTCGATTTGCCTTCGGCCATGTCGAGGTACATGCGGATGATCTTCCCCGGATCTGACCTCCAGATCACCCCGTGATCCGGCGCGATCATCGCTAGATCGAGCTTAAGCTTCTGCACTTCGGCGATCTTTGCCTTGATGAGCTGCCCGAACGGCATCAATATATTGGCGTAGTAGTCTATGACGGCGTCTTCAAGGTCCGTGACAGAGGTGTCTGCGATGAACTCGTCGTCGAACCGGGCAGACGAGGCGAGGTGCTGGCCGAAGGCGTCCTGGCTGAAGAGGATTTTCTCCTCCTGCAGGTAGGAGACCATGGAATCGGGCCAGTGGAGCATGGGAGTCTCGAGGAAGAGGATGGTCCTCTTCCCGATCTTGAGCGTCTCTCCCGTCTTTACAATCCTCACGTCCCAGCCTGAGATGTCAAAGAACCGCTCGAGGCCCTTCTTGCCCCGCTCGGTCAGGTGGATCGCGGCCCGCGGCGCGAGCTGCATGATCCGGTCGATGGCTGTGGCGTGGTCGTTCTCTATGTGGTTGATAATCACGTGCTTTATGGCCCTCGGGTCCATGATGCCCTTGATGTTCTTGATCATCAGATCGGCGAAGTCGTACTTGACCGTGTCCACGAGGGTCGGCTCCTCGTCCGCGATCAAGTAGTTGTTGTAGCTCGTGCCGTGCGGCGTCTCATAGCCGTGGAAATCCCGCACCGCCCAGTCTATTGCCCCCACCCAGTAAATTCCCTCTTTCAGCTCGATGCCTTTCATCCGTTTCACCCTATCCGTTCTTCTCCGTCAGTCGATCGTCCTTTGGGACTCAAAAAAAGCAAGGAGGCTTTCTCACGCGAGCGTCTCCCCCATGACCCATTGCGCGTAAGTATCCACCACCTTATCCGCTTCCATGGCGAGGATCTCCGGCACCTCATAGGGATGGAGGGCCCTTATCTCCTCCTCCACCCGGTCGTAGAGGTCCCTTCTCGTCTTCATGATCCCCATCCATTCCTCTGATTCTTCGACCTTTCCTTTCCACCAGTAGAGGCTCCTGATGGGCCCGATCACCTGGAGGCAGGCTATGAGCCTGCGCTCCAGGAGCTGTCTCCCCATCCGCTCCAGGGTCTCTCTGTCGTCCATTGTTGTAATAATGCTGATCACCGCATTCAAACTGATACGCGACCTCCCTCGGGCCGGTTCATAATTATAAGACCTGAAAGACGGAAACGCACGCCCGCCCCCTTTCAGGCTCGCATCGAGGGGGCCTCGCGCGCTTCGTAGACAGGGTCTCGTCTTCCTATTATTTAACTTGAAATGGGGGGAGTTTTCATATTATTTTTAAACATGTTTCAGGTAAAAGACGAGAACGCCATTGTTTTGGCAAGCGAATCAACGAGAAGGATAGATATCCTGCGGACCCTCGGGGTCTCCTTTTCCATCATCCCGCCCGATATCGAGGAGAGGAAGAGGCCTTACGAATCGCCCAAGGATTTCGTTCTGAGGGTCGCCTACGAGAAGGCGCAGAAAGTGGGAAACCTTTTCCCGGACAAGTGGATCATCGGCGCAGATACGGTGGTGGTCCATAAGGGAAGGGTCCTGGGGAAGCCGAAGACGGAAACGGATGCCCACGCCATGCTCAAGAGGCTGAGAGCCAGCTGGCACAAGGTCTTTACCGGCTACTGCGTGCTCAATATCTCGAAGAAGATCGTCTATCAGGACGTGGCTGAGACAAAGGTCTTCATCAAGGATCTGACGGACGAGGAGATAGAAAGGTACGTGAAGACCTCCGAGCCTTTCGACAAGGCGGGCTCCTACGCCGTGCAGGGAAAGGGCGGCTACATGGTCAAAGAGATCAAAGGCTCCTATTCCAATGTCGTCGGCCTCCCCATCTGCGAGATCACAGAAGTTCTCCTGTCCCTGGGCATTCTTTCGTGACCAATCTGCAGGCATGCTTACGCGCGGTTCAGGACAGGATACTGGCGGCCTGCCAAAAGGCAGGGCGGCCGTCTGAAGGGGTGCGCCTATTGGCCGCGACGAAGACCGTCGATGTCGAAAGGGTGCGCGAAGCAAAGAGCCTGGGAATAAAAGACTTCGGAGAGAATTACGTGCAGGAGGCCAAAAGGAAGATAGAGGCCGTCGGTCCGGGTCCCATATGGCATATGATAGGACACGTGCAGACAAACAAGGCGAAGTACATCCCGAGGCTCTTCAGGTACGTCCACTCCGTGGACAGGTGGGAGCTCCTCGCTGAGCTGGACCGGTATGGAGCGCCCCTCGACATACTCTTCGAGGTGAACCTTTCGGGAGAGCCGCAGAAGCACGGCACCACGAAGGACGGCCTCCGCACGATGCTCGAGCGCGTCGAGACCTTGCGCTTCGTCAGACCCGTGGGGCTCATGACCATGCCCCCCCTTGCCGATGATCCGGAAGAGACGCGCCCGTATTTCATTGGCCTCAAGAGCCTCCTTCTTGAGGTCAACAGCGAATTCGGTTTGGCCATGACCGAGCTTTCCATGGGCATGTCCGCCGATTTCGCGCAAGCCATAGAGGAGGGGGCCACCATGGTCAGGGTCGGGACCGCCTTGTTCGGAGGGCGGCCATGAAGGCATGGGAAGGGAGATTCACAGGCAGGACCGAGCCGCTCATGGAGGGGTTCAGCTCGTCCATCCGAGTGGACTGGCGCCTCTTTCCCTATGACATCGAGGGCAGCATCGCCTACGCGGAGATGCTCGCGAGGATCAATATCCTCGACGAGGGAGAGAAGACGCGCATAGCCGCTGCGCTGGCCGAGATAGGCGCAGAGATAGGAGAGGGCAGCCTCCCCTTCAGGGACGACCTCGAAGACATCCACATGCATATCGAGCACCGTCTCGTTGAGAAGATAGGAGACTTAGGCAAGAAGCTCCACACGGGCAGGAGCAGGAACGAGCAGGTCTCCCTCGATACGAGGATGTACGTCAAGGATGCCTTGGGCCGCCTGGATGGCCGCTTGAAGGCTCTCATGGAAGCAATCCTCGCGAAGGCCGAGGCTGAAAAGAGAACCATCATGCCCGGCTATACCCATACGAGAAGGGCCCAGGTCGTCCCCTTTGCCCACTACCTCCTCTCCTACTACTACATGCTCAAAAGGGACAGGGGGAGGACCGAAGCCGCCCGCGACAGGGCAGACGCCATGCCTCTGGGAAGCGGGGCTTTGGCAGGCTCCACGCTGCCCATCGACCGGGAATTCTTGAGAGAGCGGCTCGGATTCTCGAGGATCACGGAAAACAGCATGGACGCCGCATCGGACCGCGATTTCGTGCTCGACGCCCTCCACGCAATCGCCATGATCATGATGCACTTGAGCAGGCTCTCGGAGGACCTCATCCTCTTCTCCACGGAGGAATTCGCCTTCCTCGCCCTGCCGGACGGACTCTGCACGGGAAGCAGCCTCATGCCTCACAAGAAGAACCCGGATGCCCTCGAGCTCGTGAGGGGCAAGGCATCCCAGGCGCTTGGCTCCCTCTTCACCCTTTTCACGCTCCTGAAAGGCCTCCCCTCCACGTACAACAGGGACCTGCAGGAGGACAAGGAGCCCCTCTTCCGGAGCGTGGCAAATGCGGAAGAAGCGCTGGCAATCATGACCCTCGCCGTGGAGGGCCTTGTTCTCGACAGGTCTCGCATGGAGAAGGCGGTGATGACGAGCAACATGGCCGCAACGGAGATGGCGGAATACCTGGCCGCAAGAGGCATACCGTTCAGGGAGGCCCACCATATCGTCGGAGCCATGGTGAAGGCGTGCGAAGGAAAGGGGAAGTACCTCTGGGAAATGGGCCTCGACGAGATGCGCGCCTTTTCCCAAGTCTTCGAAAGCACCATATTCGGCTGTATCGATCCGCGCCATGTGGTGGAGAGCAGAAAGACCCCCGGGGCAGCGGCCGTGGCAGAGGTTGAAAGGCAGATTGAAGCGGAAAAGGCTTATCTTCGTCGCTAGTCTTATATGCCTTGCCCTCATCTCGTGCGGAAAGAAAGGGCCTCCCATACCCAAAGGGCTGCCCGTGCCCGCCGGTATAGGAGATCTGCGGGGAGACGTCAAGGACGGCGTGCTCTTCCTCTCCTTCTCCATACCTGGCCGGAATATGGACGGGACCGAACTCAAGGACCTGGCAGGCTTCAGGATCCTGAAGAGCTGCGGCGGCTGCGCCGGCGGCTTCGAGGTCTGGAGGAATATCGCTCTTACGGATACGCGGGGCTACACGAAACGGGGCAACAGGCTCTACACGTATGACGACGACCTCCGGCCGGGCTTCGACTACGCCTACAAGGTCTATGCCTATACCACAAAAAACGTCGAGGGCGGCCCCCCGAACATCTTCTCCATCAAATGGCGCAAGCCGCCGGCGCCCCTCAAGCACGTGGCGGTCACTGAAGAGGATGCAAGGGTCTTCCTTTCGTGGGAGAAAGAGGATGACCTCTCGTACAACGTATACCGGTGGGAAACGGACGTCTATCCCCTTTTTCCCGTGAATCCCTCCCCCCTTTCGACGCCGCAGCTCACCGAAGCAAACCTCAAGAACGGGCAACAGTACCGATACGAGGTCAGGGCCGTGCGCGTCGAGAACGGCGTGCCCTATGAGGGAGAAGGGACGAGTATCCTGGCAACGCCCCAGAAGCTGACACCGCCCGCGCCTCCCAAGGGGCTGCGGCTGGAAAAGCAGGACGGGACCGTCCAACTCGTCTGGGCAAAGAGCCCCGACAGCGACGTGGCCGGCTACAATGTCTACCGGGTTGTCTCGGGCAAGGCCCAGAAGATCAATGGCGAGCCCGTCCGCGAGCCCGGGTTCGTCGACGCCCAGCCCGGCCC
>CAYZAF010000474.1:0-4298 GCA_964476435.1 uncultured Syntrophaceae bacterium | reverse complement strand
GCAGCCACATTGCCACGGGGGTAGCGGGGAGGCCGGTACAGCAGTGGTCAGGGGGCGGAGCGATTCTGAAACATGCCGTAGGCCGCGCCAATCATAAAGCCGCTTTACCGGCATTCCATCAAATAGCCGACCGCGAGACCCACACTTACAGAATCATGCGACGGTTGTTGCTTGACACAACACTAGCGACTTGGCCTGGCACGAGGAGGTAACGAGTGGCAGTCCCATAAGGAGAGGAGGACTCTATCCGACGCGCGAGCTGCGGGGCGGAAGCGCTAGCCGAGGCGGCCAACCTCGAACACAACGAGGACATCGCTCCCCGCCAATGCAATGCCTTCTATCCTGTGAGGGATCTCGGCTTTATAGGTAAGGGAGTCTCCGGGGGTCAGTCTGATCCGCTCCGTGTCTAATTCGCATTCTATTTCCCCGGAAAGGCAATAGACGAATTCGTCGCCTGGATGAAAAGAGAGTTCCTTTCTGAATCTATCCCCGGGACCGAGCCGGAGAAAGAGGGGGTTGAGGTTCTGGCTCCTGAGGTCGGTAGCCATTGCCTCCACAGCGCCGGCTGCCGGGGCAGCCCCCCTTTTGTATACGATGTAGCCCTGTCCCTTGTCCCCATTGGAAAAAAAGGTGTGGATAGGCACATTGAAGGCCGCAGCAATTGCCGAGAGGGTGGTTACCGTAGGGGAGGTCTTGCCCCTCTCGATAAGGCTGAGGGCGTTGGCAGATATCCCGCTTCTTCTGGAAAGAGCCCTCAGAGAGATGCGCCTTTCATCCCTCAGCGCCTTTATCCGTTCCCCCACATTGATGAAATAGTCAGGCTCCATTTCTGTTCCCATCCTTCACGAATAGTGCTACTGTACATTAATAGCATGGTGATGTCAAGGGAACGTAGGAGCACGATTCCTGTATTTTCTAGCTGCGCCAAGCGAGAAGTGTATTTTTTTTCAACCGGAGCGCATGTCCGGTCCGGCTCCAATCCCCTACAACTTACTACGGGAATGGAAGGAACCAAACAATCATTTCCCCAAAGGACCGGCCAGTCATGTTCATAGCCTCGGTCCTCGCATTCTGCACTGGCATCTACGTGGAGGCATTCCATCCCTTTCCTTTGGGTCCCCTTGTCATTGCTGGCCTCGCCTCCACAATGGCCATGGCCATCGTCTACTACGGGCCGCGAAGGGTGTCCCCCCTTCTCGTGCCCCTCATGCTTGCCTGCTCCCTTCTCTCGGGCGCCGTAAGGCTTGCCTTCGTCCATACAGGGAGCGCGCTGCCCCTCGAGCAGCTGGAAAACAGGGTCTACGAAGGAATCGCCGTGGAGAGTTCCTCCCATGTCAAGGTGCTCTCTCTGCTCCGGCCTCTTGAGTGCAAGGGAATGAGGGCGGCCTTCATTTCCGATGCCGACATCGAGACTGCCCAAAGGGTGACGCTCTTCGGCAAGATCGCTGACCTGGTGCCCACGTTCCGGAACCCGGGAGCAGGCTCGTGGAAAACACAAAAAAGGCTTGAGGGCGTGACGTATCAGATCCGGGGTAAGGTGCTGTCCGTGGATAGTGGCAATGATCCGGTGGCCCGCATGAGACACTATTTCAAGCGGAACATCGAGCTTTCCGGGGCCGATCACCCGGAAGTGCTCAAGGCCCTTACCATCGGCGACAGGACAGCGGTTTCCCGCGGGATTGATGAGCTTTTCATGCGCACCGGCACTACCCATGTCCTCATCGTATCGGGGTTCAAGGTGGGCGTCATCTCAGGGTTCTTCTTCTTTGTCGTCCGTGCCCTCTTAGGCAGGGTAAGGGTTTGGAGGCTCTCGGGCCGCCATTCCCGCTACGCTGCGCTCTTTGCCGTTCCTTTTCCCATCGTATTCATGCTCGTTTCAGGGTCCGGGATACCCGTGATCAGGGCAACGATCATGATCGTCGCCTTCCTGATCGCCACCTTCATGGAGAGGCAGAGGCATTTCTACCATACTATGGCGCTTGCGACGCTCGCGATCCTCCTTCTCTACCCCCACTCCCTCATGACCCCTTCCTTTCAGCTCACGTTTTCGGGCGTCCTCTCCATCGTGGTCTTTATGGAGAGGCTCTTCCCGCTTTTGGCCCGCATAAAGAACCGGCTCCTGGCCTGGTCCGCCCAAACAATCCTCTCTACAGCCGCGGTAACAATCGGCACCGCCCCCCTCATCATTTACTATTTCTGTGGCTTAGACCTCCTTACCATCATCCATAACCTGGTGACCATACCGCTTCTGACGGTGGTTGCAACCGTCTTGGGCCTCATCGGCATGACCCATCCCTGGGGCCTTTACCTGCTCAAGGCTGCAGGGTATATCACAGACTTGAATATCCTTATCCTGGACAAGCTCGACTTCGGCTATCTCTACCCCCTGATACGTCCCACTTTTGTGGAGATACTCCTCTTCTACGCCATCATCCTTGCCGTGCTCCACGTAAGGCGCCGGCCTGTCGGGGCGCTCCTCTTCTTCGTCCTCCTTCCCCTTGCCGCGATCCAGGTGTACGGGGATGTTCAAGAGCGCTTCTTCAACAAGGACCTGCGCGTGGATCTGATCGACGTAGGGCTGGGGGATGCCATTCTCATCGAAGCTCCGGAAGGGAAGCGGATATTGATCGACGGGGGCGGGTACCCGGTAGGAGATTTTGACATGGGCAGGGAGGTTATTGCACCCTTCCTCTTATACAGGAAAGTGCTCCACCTCGACTACGTGATCAACACCCATCCCCACTCGGACCACATAGGGGGTCTGGTCCACGTCTTACGCTATTTTAACGTCTCCCATCTCGTTACTGCCGGCTTCTTCCCGGAAGAAAGGCTCTTTCGGGAGCTCATTGCTGCGGCAAAGGCAAAGGGTGTGGATCATCTTGTCTGGCGGCGGGGTGACGGTCTGCGAAGCGCGAACTTCAGCCTGGATGTGCTCTACCCCGGGGCTGCCGATCTTCCGAAAGACCTGAACGATACTTCCCTGGTCGTTAAGGTAGAGCATCACAATGTCGCCTTCCTTTTTACTGGAGACATCCAGGATGACGTGGAGGAAAGGCTGGTTCTTTCCGGGCTTCCCCTCAAGGCGGATGTGCTCAAAGTCCCCCACCATGGGAGCAATACGGCCAGCACCTTCCCCTTCATCTTTGCCGTGCGGCCGAGACTCGCAATCTTGAGCTGCGGCCAGGGGGTGAAGCACCTTCCCAGCCCGACCGCGCTCCATAGGTATGAGAGGCTGTCGATACCCGTGCTCGGCACCTACCAGTACGGGCTGATCGAGGTCCGCTCCGACGGCAACACCATCACATGGAAGACGTACGATAGGCCGGAATCGTAGGGAAGGAGCCGGCTTCCCCGGAAGTAGTCCAAGCATCCGTTGTCTTTTTGTCCCATTCGCGTTACTATTTCCCTTGGCTGGCCTCAAAAAAGGGACGGCTTTCTCTCTGTCTGAAGGGACGCGCGATCGAGGAGAAGTCCTATCTTTTGAGCCCGTGCGAGAAGGACCCCGATAGCATATGCGGCCGAAGGGAGTCGAACGGGCGGCTATGGCACCAGGGGTCTGGAGTCCGAGCGGATTGCGGGGGATCGGCCGTGCAGATGGACATCTACACCATATTCCAAGCAGGACCCCTCCTGGCGCTCCTTCTTGCCGCTATCGTGGCCTACGTATGGTGGACCCGCGAAACCTATCAAGGGTTCGGATACTCGGTCCTTCTTTACGTGGGAGTAGCCGCAGGGCTTTACTGCTCATCCCTTCGCGGCATTGCGCCTTCCTTCGTTCCGGTTCTGATAGGCAACGGCTTGCTCCTTGCCGGTGTTCTCCTTGCCTTGAGAGGGATCAGGATCTTCTTCGGTCGAGGCCGCGTCCACCGCGGCTACTGGATGGCCCTGGCCCTTGTCGAGCTTGGACTGGCCTTCTTCCTTTACATATCCCCGAACCTCAATGCCCGCGTCTTCTTGTTTTCCCTTTTCATGGCGGCGATCTGCCTCGCCATCGCCCGTGAGCTTATCTTCAGCGCACCTCCGGAGCTTCACACCTCTTCGCGATTTATTGCGGCGATCGTGGGCGGATACGGGGGTGTCATGGCTCTCCGCGGCTTTGCCACCATACTCTGGATGCCCCTTTCCACGTTCTACGCCCCGAACGGCATCCAGATGGCTGCCATGGCCGTCAGCGTGGCGGCGGGCGTCCTCAGCACTTTCGGCTTCATCACGATGAACAGCGAGCGCCTCGAACACGAGCTCAAGGTCATTGGCAACCGGCTCAAGGAGAGGGAAGGCTATCTGAGGACCATACTCGA
>CAYZAF010000473.1:0-5610 GCA_964476435.1 uncultured Syntrophaceae bacterium | reverse complement strand
GCCGTCCAAATAAATCACCCTGCTGCGAGCTTGCGACCCACGTAGCGAGGGGAGAAGCACGACCGAAAGGCCACATGACGTGGGCACCCCGCTAAGACGAGCCGTGAGGGGGGAGGCCGGGGCAGTGCGCTTGCGGGTCGTGGCTTTGCTGTCGGAGGGGGTGCTGAACCCCAATAATTGTCGACGGAGTGAAGCGTAAAAAGGTATTCCCTGCAGCTTGCTGCAGGGATTCCACAAGTTGAATTGGCCCCCCATTCCTGCTACACTATCTACCTCTTCGCCCATCCATTGAAAAGCCGTGATCGACATGGAGACCATTTTCGTCAAAGGCGCAAGGCAGCACAACCTCAAAGACATCGACGTGACGCTGCCGAGAAACAAGATGACCGTGATCACGGGCCCGAGCGGCTCAGGCAAGTCCTCCCTCGCCTTCGATACGATCTACGCCGAAGGGCAGAGACGCTACGTGGAATCCCTCTCGTCGTACGCCAGGCAGTTCCTCGAGCTCATGGATAAGCCTGACGTGGACTATATCGAGGGGCTCTCCCCTGCCATAAGCATCGAGCAGAAGAACATCAGCAAGAACCCCAGGTCCACCGTGGGCACGGTCACGGAGATCTACGACTACCTGAGGCTCCTCTTTGCCCGCCTCGGCCATGTGTACTGCTACGGGTGCGGCAAAGAGATCAAGAGCCAGCACGCGCCCCAGATAGTCGACTCCATACTGGGTCTGGGACAGGGCGTCCATCTTTCCGTGCTTGCGCCCATCGTGCGCGGCAGAAAGGGGGAATACCGGAAGGAGATCGATGATCTGCGCAGGCAGGGGTTCACGCGGATCAAGCTGAACAACAAGATCATCGACTTGAGCGACGAGATCGTGCTGGACAAGAACAAGAAGCACGACATAGACGTGATCGTGGACAGGATCACGATCCGCGAGGGGGTGGAGCGGCGCCTCTTCGAGGCGGTGGAGCTGGCCCTCAGCAAGGCGGGGGGCATTGTCAAGGTGGAGACCGGGAGAGACGTACTCGTGTTCAGCGAGAAGTTCGCCTGCCCCGACTGCGGCATCAGCTACCCGGAGATCACCCCTGCCATGTTCTCCTTCAACAACCCCTATGGGGCCTGCCCCACGTGCTTCGGCCTGGGGGTGAAGGAGTATTTCGATCCCGAGCTCATCGTGCCGAACAGAGAGCTTTCCTTGAGGGAAGGGGCTGTCATGCCGTGGGGCGACAAGGACCCCGTGGCGTTTCTCCCGTTCCTCGAAGCCCTCATGAAACACTACAGAATCGACATCAGGGCGCCCTTCAAGGATCTGCCTCAGGCAGTGCAGGATGCGATCTTCTACGGCTCCAAGGGGGAGGAGATAGAATTCTTCCCTGACCGAGGCCACAGGCGGGAAGCAATGAAAAGGCCCTTCGAGGGCGTCATAAAGGAGCTGGAGCGGGAGTGGCGGGCGGCTTCCCCGTGGGAGAAGGACAAGTTCGAGAGGTACATCAACCTCATCCCCTGCCCCACGTGCAAGGGAGCGAGGCTGAAGGAAGAGATGCTCTGGGTGCGCTTCGGCGGCCTGAACATCTACCAGGTCACCCAGATGACCATTGCAGAAAGCGCCCGTTTCTTCCGGGAGGTAAGCCTGGAGGAAAAGGAGCGGGAGATCGCCAGGGCCATCCTCAAGGAGATAGGCTCGCGGCTGAAGTTCCTCATAGACGTGGGCCTCGACTACATCTCCCTGGAGCGGCCTTCGGCCACCCTGTCGTCCGGCGAATCCCAGAGGATCAGGCTCGCCACGCAGATAGGCTCAGGCCTGACAGGCGTGCTCTATGTGCTCGATGAGCCGAGCATAGGGCTGCACCAGCGCGACAACGAGCGCCTCCTCACCACCCTCGAGCACCTGCGGGACCTGGGGAACACGGTCGTGGTAGTGGAGCACGATCTCGAGACGATCCTCAGGGCGGACTACGTGCTCGACCTGGGGCCGGGTGCCGGCGAGAATGGCGGGTACCTCGTGTTCGCGGGCACCCCCGAGGCTCTCAAGGAGGATGAGAAGTCGCTCACAGGCCTCTACGTGTCAGACCGGCTGAGGATAGAGGGGCCTTCCCGAAGGAGAAAGCCGAAAGGCTTCATAAAGCTCAAAGGGGTCACTGCCCATAACCTGAAGCACGTAGACGTGGACATTCCCTTGAGGGTGCTCACGTGCATCACGGGAGTCTCGGGCTCAGGAAAGAGCTCCCTCGTCATCGACACGCTCTTCCCCCTTTTGAAGCAGAAGATCTACCGGTCCAGGGAGAGGGCAGGGGCTGCGGAGGGCATCGCCGGCTTCGAGGCCATCGATAGGGTGATCGACATCGACCAGTCCCCCATCGGCAGGACGCCGAGGTCAAACCCTGCCACGTACACGGGGGTCTTCTCTTTTATCCGCGCCCTCTTTGCGCGGATCCCCGAGGCGAGGATACGGGGCTACAAGGAGGGGAGGTTCAGCTTCAACGTGAAGGGCGGCCGGTGCGAAACGTGCCAGGGCGAGGGCTTCGTCAAGATAGAGATGCAGTTCATGCCCGATGTCTACATCGTCTGCGACGTGTGCAAGGGCAGGAGGTACAACAGGGATACCCTTGAGATCGAATACAAAGGGAAGAGCATCGCGGACGTTCTGGAGATGACGGTGACCCAGGCCATGGGCTTTTTCGACTCTGTCCCCCATATCAAGGCCAAGCTCAGGGTGCTCAACGATGTGGGCCTCGGGTACATAAGGCTCGGCCAGTCGGCAACCACTCTTTCCGGCGGGGAGGCCCAGAGGATCAAGCTCTCCCGGGAGCTGTCGAAGAAGGATACGGGCAAGACCCTTTACATCCTCGACGAGCCCACCACAGGCCTCCACTTCGCGGACATAGAGAAGCTCCTCTTCGTGCTCAACGAGCTGATCGAGAGAGGGAACACGGTGATCGTGATAGAGCACAACATGGACGTGATCAAGTGCGCCGACTACATCGTAGACCTGGGGCCAGAAGGCGGCGACAGGGGGGGTGAGGTAGTGTCGCACGGCACGCCCGAGCAGGTGATGGAGACCAAGGGGAGCTACACAGGAGAATTCCTCAAAAGGTACCTCAACGGGTCCAGGCCATGAGGAGCATCGTCGTCATCCCCGCCAGGTACGCATCCGTGCGCCTGCCAGGCAAGCCCCTCCTCGACATTGCGGGCAAGCCCCTCATCCGATGGGTCTACGAGCGGGCCCTGGCCTCGACCCTTGCGGACGAGGTGCTCATCGCCACGGATGACGAGCGCATAGCCAGAGCATGCGCTGCCTTCGGCGCTAGCGTTGCGATGACGAGCCCTGACTGCGAAAGCGGCACGGACAGGGTAGCCGAGGCCCTCAAGGGCCGCGAGGCGGATGTGGTCGTCAACCTTCAGGGCGACGAGCCCCAGATGAGGCCGGACATGATCGACACCCTGATCAAGGCCGTCCGGGACGAGAGGCTCGACATGGCCACCCTGTGCGCCTGCATCACGGACCCCCACGACTACAAGAGCCCCCACGTGGCCAAGGTCGTGCGCGACAGGAACGGCTTTGCCCTCTACTTTTCGCGGGCTCCCCTGCCTTTCCTGCAGAAGCGCGTATCCATCCCCTTCTACCGGCACATCGGGGTCTACGCGTTTTCCCGAGCCTTCCTCCAGACCTTCGTGGCCCTGCCCAAGGGCGGCCTCGAGGAGGCTGAGTCCCTGGAGCAGCTGAGGGCCCTGGAAGCGGGCTTCCCCATCAAGACCATCCTCGCAGAATACGAGGGCATCGGCATCGACACGGAGGCTGATCTGGAGGCAGTACGGAAGATCATGGCGTAAAGCATCCGGTCGACCGTCAATCTCGCCTCAAGGGATGTCCGGCATTGACCTATTTTGTCGCAATCGGCACAACCTTCCCTGCTTTCACCGTATTCCACACAAAGTCCTTTGCGGAAAGAACATAATTCCTGCCTATCTCGAAATTGCAGACCGCCCCGCGTTGGCCGGTGACCATAGGAAAGTTCTTCACCTTGTAGAAGGCGTC
Organism: uncultured Syntrophaceae bacterium; assembly: GCA_964476435.1. Taxonomy (GTDB): domain Bacteria; phylum Desulfobacterota; class Syntrophorhabdia; order Syntrophorhabdales; family WCHB1-27; genus CAVVNC01. The sequence goes on along the minus strand of CAYZAF010000473.1, from coordinate 1,571 downwards.
TCGGATCGCCTCGGGATTATCAGGATTGTCGCTGAGCCGAAGAATCTCGAAGAGGATCTGGGCCGTGTCCCACCCCCTGAGGGAGAGATCATTTTCGTTTCGTTTTTTCGTGTACGTCTCATACTTGTCCCACAAGGCCTTTACCCCGGGCTTGTCCCGATCATAGATGCTGAAAACTGTCCAGCCCTCGAACAGTTCAGGAGGTGCCAACGTGAGGGTCATATTGATGATCACCGCTTGCGCAATGCATGGCACATTCCACCCAATCGTCTTGAGCGCCCTTGCGAAGACAGCCTGTTCAGCTGGATAATCCTGATGGATCACCACATCAGGGTTGGTGGCGCGCAGCCTCGTTGCCTGTATGGTCAGGTCCTTGCTGTCCGGTTCGCATCTCGCCACACCCACGAGATCGAGGCCGAACTCGTCAAGATGTTTCTTAAGCACCGTCTCCAGATCCGTGCCGAACGCCTGCGTGGTAATCTGCAAACCTATCTTCTTGAACCCCATCTTCTTTGCCTGCATGAGGAAGCCTCTGGCAGCCTCGGTGTTAGTAAACTGCGTTCTGAAAAACCAGGCTTTCCCTTGCTCCTGTATGAGCCTGTCGCTCATGGGAGTCGTGGCAATCACCGCGATACTGTTCTGCTCAGCCCATGTTTTCGCCGCAAGGGCCCCGACCGAATTGATCCCATAATAGACGACCGACACCTTGTTGATGTCCTTGAGCACCTTGAGCGCCCCTGTCGTTTTGGTCGGATCGCCGCTATTGTCGAGTATGGAGAGTTTTATCGGCCGGCCGTTGATCCCGCCAGCCGCATTTTTTTCCTTCACTGCCATCTCGAAGGCGGGAAACTCCTGAAGCCCGTCTTGTGCGGTCGGGCCGGAGAAATCCATGCAAACCCCCACGTTGATGGGGTTCGCCTCCGCCGCCTTCGCGGCAGGCGGGTTCGCAAAGTAGCTTCCACACACGAGTATGGCTACCGATACCACTACCAAAAGCCTTCCCAAAAATGGTCTCATGGTTCCTTCCTCCTCTGTGTCCTTGATCTGCCTGGCTTCTCAAAAACCTCCTCTCGCGACCATGGCGTCATATCCCGAGGTAGCTTTCCTTTACTTTGTCGTCCTGAAGCAGTTCTTTCCCGTAGCCCTCAAGAGCGATGCTGCCCGCTTCCAGGATGTATGCACGCCGAGCCATGTTGAGGGCGACGAGGGCGTTCTGCTCCACTAAGAGGACCGTAAGCCCCCGCTGGTTCAACTCTGTGAGGGCAGCACAGACGGTATCGACCACAATGGGAGCCAACCCGAGAGACGGCTCATCGGTAAGCAACAACCTCGGCTCCCCCATGAGCGCCCGGCCGATCGCGAGCATTTGCTGCTCTCCGCCGCTCAAGGTCCCCGCCAATTGGTCCATGCGATTGCCGAGGATAGGAAACAGGTCGCAGACATTGTCCAGGAGATTTCTTCTCCCTTGCGCCCCCAGCTTGGAGTATTTGAAGTAACAGCCTACAATCAGGTTTTCCCGGACCGTAAGCTCGGCGATGACCTGGCGCCCCTCCGCCACCTGTATGATGCTA
>CAYZAF010000472.1:0-3620 GCA_964476435.1 uncultured Syntrophaceae bacterium | reverse complement strand
CCCCCGGTTGACGTATTTCTTGGCAACAGAAATCACGAGTCTCAGGTTTGCCTGAACGAGCCTGTTCCTGACGATCTTCAGTCCATTTTCAATTTCGCTGAGTTCCCTCAGTTTCCGTTTTGCGATACGTGCCTCGCCATCATTCATGAACTCAATCTGCTGCGCGATCTTCCCGACGATTTCTGCGAGAATCTTCTTGTTGAGTTTGAGATCAAGCAGGATTTCTTCTCTCTTGTCCGCGATCCTCTGCAGATCATTGGCAAGCTCCTTCCGGCTTGGTGTGTCGGTTCCCCGCAGTATCTTCTTTATTCCTTCCCTTTTCTCGTGAAGACGTTTCATCGCATTGATGGAGGATATCGTCTTCTTCCTATATTTCTCCTGATTTTTTTGCGTACAGTTCACTTCATCAATAGGGATCACGTCTGCGATGTTTAGGGTCTCTGCCTTCAATTGCTGACCTATTTCCAGGAGTTCCTTCAAGGCCTGGGGCAGGTCAAACAAGATGTTCCTCCCCTTTTGTTCAGCTTCTTCAATCTTTTTCGCTATCTGGTATTCTTGATCAGAGGTGAGGAGTGCTACATGTCCCACATCCTTGAGATACGCCCATATCATGGTATCGGCTGTTTCTGGCGGTAACTTCTCAACCTCTCCCCCGTCCGTGCTCTCTTCCCCGCGTGGCTCGACCTTCTCTTGCATCATTTCGACTATGTCGATATCAGATTCTGAAGGAAAGTCGAATACATCTTCACCATCTTCGGGAGCAAAGATCTTCCGAGGGAGGAAATCGTTGATTTCATCGGACCCAAGAAAGCCTTTCTCCATTCCCCCGTCGAGCAGGTCTTTTCCCTTAGCAGAACTTTCCGTCGCCATTCTCAACCCCAAAAAATAAGAATGCCCTCTTTCTCCATAAGGGCATCTCCACCTATGTACCAAATGTATTAACATTATTATACATTTATTCTCGTGCTGCGTCAAGACCGCTTAGTGAACTGAATTCACCACCTGTCTTTCCTAAAGACAGGGGTAACCCCGGCGTCCCTGCAAGCAGGGGCAAATAGGCTACACTATTAAGGTTTATCCTGCCCAGCCTCATCAACCGGCATCCGTGTTTCCAGGGCCAGTTGCAAACGCACGTATTGGTTGACATGCTGGGTCAGCAAAGAGCTTAAAGCCGCGAGATCGCAGGTTGTAATGCGCTCAAGCCGCTCGGGGTCCTTGTAGTGAGGATTACCACGAAACACACAGCGTCTTAGAACGTGTTGTCTCCGATGATTCCAGGAAGGCAGCCTCCGCTACCTTTATCCGGCCGAACATCCACATTACGCCCCAAGGCCCCGGTCATCGCCGTTGTCACGATTGCTCTTGGGATTTTTGGGAAGAGACTCCCATCGAGAATCCATGCCGTCACCTACCAAGCGGGCGCTCACCGTAAGGGCCGAGAGCAATGCTCATCACGAGAAAGGGAGCTCTTTGAGAACAGGGACGACACGGGAAAGCGCCAGACACCCGGTCGCCCTCAAATCTGTTAAACTATCCTTATGTCCGATTTTCTCCCGACGACAAGAGCGGAGATGAAAGAACGGGGCTGGGATGCGCTCGACGTTATCCTGGTATCCGGCGACGCCTATGTCGACCATCCGTCATACGGGACCGCAGTCATAGGAAGGGTGCTTGAAGCGGCCGGCCTACGGGTTGGCGTGATCGCCCAGCCGGACTGGAGAAGCACGGGGGATTTCTCAGGCCTCGGCATCCCTAAGCTTTTTGTCGGGATCACGGGCGGCAACCTCGACTCCATGGTCTCCAATTACACGTCGCACAAGAAGCCCCGGCTTCGGGACGCCTATTCTCCGGGCGGAAGGGCGGGACTGCGTCCCGACAGGGCGGCGATCGTTTACGCCAATCGCGCGCGAGAGGCGTTCGGCCGTATCCCCGTTGTCCTCGGCGGTATCGAGGCGAGCCTCCGGAGACTCGCCCACTACGATTGGTGGGACAACAGAGTGCGAAGGTCGCTCCTCCTCGACGCGAAGGCTGACATTTTGGTTTACGGAATGGGGGAAGCGCAGGTCCTGGAGATCGCATCCAGGCTCGATAGAAGAACCGACCTGGCGGGCATACCGGGCACCGTCATTGTGCAGGGAGCTTCGCCGTCCCCGGCGGGGTCCCTGGAAATTCCCTCTTACGAAGAGGTTAGGGATAACAAGGACGCTTTCAATAAAGCTTTCCGGCTCATCGCACAAAACCAGGACCCTTTCCGGGGTAAAGCCTTGCTGCAGCGACATGGCGACCGCTTCGTCTTACAGTTTCCTCCCGCCAGGCCTCTCACCGAAAATGACCTCGACGCGATTTATCGCCTCCCCTACGTGAGAATGCCTCATCCCTCTTATGAAAAGGAGGGCGGTGTTCCCGGTTTCGAGACGACCCGCTTTTCCGTCGTTTCGCACCGGGGTTGCTGCGGCTCATGCAGTTTCTGTTCTCTGTCGATGCATCAGGGAAGGATCATCCAATCGCGGAGCGTTCAATCGGTCCTGGAGGAAGCGCGCGCGGTTTCGGAGATGAAAGGGTTCAGGGGAACCATCACGGACGTAGGCGGGCCGACTGCCAATCTTTACCGGGCTAGGTGCGCCCGGTGGGCAAAGGAGGGCGGCTGCGACGACCGTGACTGTCTCGTACCTGAAAAATGCAAGGCCCTGAAGCTAGGTTACCGTGATGCGATACGCCTCTACCGCGCAATCCTAAGCCTTCCGAAGGTAAAACATATGTTCCTTGAGAGCGGCCTTCGGTACGACCTGCTCGTCCACGATGAGGCGGGTGACTATTTTGAGCACATATGCCGGTATCATGTGGGAGGCCGGATGAAGGTGGCGCCGGAGCATGCGGCAAACAGTGTTCTCGGGCTCATGAACAAACCCGATTTTCAAGTGTACGAACGCTTCGTGCAGCGCTTCAGGGAGCTGCGGGAGAAGACGGGGAAAGACGTCTATCTGGTCAACTACTTCATAAGCTCTCACCCGGGGGCCACACTCAAGGACGAAGAGGACCTTGCCTCATATCTCAAGCGACGGCATATGCGCCCCGAGCAGGTGCAGGACTTTACCCCGTTGCCCATGACCTTGTCTGCGTGCATGTACCATACCGAAAAACACCCCCTCACCGGGGAGAGAATGCACGTGGCGAAGTCTTTCCGGGAGCGCAAGATACACCGGGCAATCATTCAAACCCGTTGATTTCCTGATAGCTTGTCCGTCGGCTTCAGGCGTTCTCACGGAGGATTTCGAGCAGTTCTTTCCCGAAGGCTTCAATCTTCTGCGGCCCCAGTCCGTAAACCTCCTCCAGCCCAGTCAATGTTTCAGGGTTCTTCCTGGCAAGGTCTTCCAGCGTCCGGTTACTGAAGACCATAAAGGCCGGCATGTCCTGAGACCTTGCGTACTCGAGACGCCAGTCTTTAGTGGCCTTCATCCTGGCGGATTCTTCGGCGCTCATCGGGCCCGCAACTCTTTCGATGCTGGATTTTTTCTCCTTCGATTTTCCCTTGCGGGCGGGCGTCGATGCCTGCACGGTTAAGGTACGTGGAACTCTTCTCGGGGAGCCGGGGTCGCATACATCGCAATGGCCGCACGACT
>CAYZAF010000471.1:0-7863 GCA_964476435.1 uncultured Syntrophaceae bacterium | reverse complement strand
ATCGATGATATGTGGGCCTGTTGCCCAAGCCGATTTTGATGGCCTTGTGAAATATCGTTGTTTAAAACTCCAATGATATCAGGTACCATTGTTCGCTCAGGCATGGCAATTTTCACAAGGTACTCGAAGAAGTCATTGGGGCAACAGGCCCATGTGGATGCGATTTGAGCCGTGCTGGCCGGAGACTGTACTGGGTAGAAATGTACCGCATCGTTTTAGCGGGGCACCCCCGTCCGATGAGACATGGTGAGAGGGAGGCAGGAGCACCACGGGGGTAGCGCTGATGCATCCGGCCGGTGTGGACGACGGCATGGAAGAATCGATGATGTGTGGATGCCATCTGAGCCGTGCTGGCCGAGGATAATACTTGCGTATATCCGAGGACGCTACAGCAGTGGTCAGGGGGCGGAGCGATTCTGAAACATGCCGTTGGCCGCGCCAATTATGAAACCGTTTTACCGCATTCCATCAATTAGCCGAACGCAAAACCTTGAGCAGGGAGCTTCACTCGTGCCGTGCCTTTTGACCCACGAATGCTCAAGAGGAAACAAGGGCATAGGCGCCGATGCGTGCCGGGCGCGAGCATCTACCCCAGGAAGGCCTTCCTTACCGAGTCGTTGGCCATGAGCTCATCAACCTCTCCCTCGAGCACGACCCTTCCCACCTCGATCACGTAACATCTCCGAGATACCCTGGTCACGAGGCCGGCGTTCTGTTCGACGAGGAGAACGCTGATGCCGCTTTTGTTGATGTCCGTGATCGTCTCAGCGAGATTGTCGATGACAACAGGGGCGAGCCCCAGGGAGGGCTCGTCCATCATGAGCAGTTTGGGCCTCGCCATGAGCGCCCTTCCGATGGCGAGCATCTGCTGCTCCCCGCCGCTTAAAGAGCCTGCTTTCTGGCTCCTCCGCTCCTTCAACCGGGGGAAAAGGCCGAATACCCTCTCCTCATCCTCAGCCATGGCTTTCCTGTCCCTTCGCAGATAGGCCCCGAGCTTGATGTTGGCCATGACGCTCATGTAAGGGAAGAGCTTTCTCCCTTCCGGAACAAGGGCGATGCCGGCCTTTACCGTCTTCTCGATCGCCATACCCCCTATCTCTTTCCCAAAGAACTTTATGCTCCCGGCAGAGAGCGGCACGATGCCGGAGATAGCCCTCAGAATGGTGGACTTGCCAGCGCCGTTCGCGCCGATAATGCTTGCTACGGACCCTTCGTCAAGGCCGAGGCTGACATCCCTTATTGCCTCTGCCGTTCCGTAGTGCACGGTGATTTTCGAAAGCTCAAGCAGCATGTCCGCCGGCTCCGAGGTACGCCCGTATCACGCCCTGGTCTCTCTTGATTTCTTCTGGCGTCCCTTCCGCGATCTTTCTACCGAAATTGAGCACAACGATCCTCTGGCACAGGTTCATGGTCGCCCGCATGTTGTGCTCGATCAAGAGAATGGTGATCCCCCTTTGCCACAGTTTGTCGACAAGCGCCATCGTCTCCGACACCTCGTGGGCGTTCATTCCGCCCAAGGGCTCGTCGAGGAGAAGGAGCTTCGGCTCTGCGGCAAGGGCTATGGCGATGCCAAGAATGCGCTTGTGGCCGTGGGCGAGGTTTTTCGCAGCAACGTGGGCCAGGCCGTCAAGCTGGACCAGATCGAGGATCTCCTCGGATCGGCTGAGGATAGCCTTCTCCTTCCGCCGGCTGCCCGCGGTTCTGAAGACGGTTTCGACGAGGCCAATGCCCGGCTTCAGATGGCAGGAGAGGACGATGTTCTCGAGAACGGTAAAGTCGGGGAAGATATTGATCCCTTGAAAGGTCCTGACGATGCCCTTTCTCGCGATATCGTGGGGGCTCCTGCCCGTGATGTTGCGGCCTTCGAAAATGATCCGTCCCCTCGTCGGTGTGATAACCCCGCTTACCAGGTTGAAGAACGTGGTTTTTCCGGCCCCGTTAGGTCCGATGAGGCCCAGCTTCTCACCCTCGTTCAAAACCAGATCAACTTCCGAGACCGCTTCCAGGCCTCCGAAGAACTTGCTGAGCCCTTCTATCTCAAGCACGGGCAGGCCTCTTCTCTGATCGTGGCATTAGCCTTCTTGCGAGGTCCGGCAGGCCGGCCATCCCCTCGGGCACGAAGAAGATGACCGCAATGAGCACCGCGGCGAAGAGAAATGGCATAAAGGCCTTGAGCGGCCGGGCGACCTCGGGCAATATCGTGAGCACTGCGGCGCCAAGAATAGGGCCGACGAACTTCTTTTCTCCGCCCACCGTCACGTAGACGAGTATGTAGATGGTAAAGAGGAAGCTGAAGGCATCAGGACTGATGGCCGATATATAGTGGCAGTAGAAACCACCAATGAGGCCTGCAAAGAACGAGCCGACGGTGAAGGCGAGCACCTTGAAACCCGTGGTATCGATGCCGATGCTCTCCGCCAGAGAGTCAGCCTGCTGCACGCCTCTCAGAATCAAGCCGATACGCGATCTCTCCACCGCGTAAAGGATGATGAGAGAAACGAGCATAAGGACCAGCGCGAGGTAGTAGAAGTCCGTCTTGGAAGAGAAGTCTATCCTGAGGATGCGGGGGATCACGACCGGACTAGGCCGGGGAATACCGAAAATGCCCGTATTCCCCCCGGTAAGGCCCTGCCACTGCTGGGCAGTGAGCACGACTACCTCGCTGAAGAAGATCGTGACTATGGAGAAGTAGATGCCCTTCAGCCTCACGAAGGGGTATCCGACCACGTACGCGATGAGGGCTGCCGAGAAGCCTGCGAGGGGCATAGCCACCCAGAAAGGAAAACCGGCCTTCATAACGAGCAGGGTCGATGTATAGGCGCCGACGGTCATCATGCCGCCGTGGGCGAGGGACATCTGGCCCGAGAGATTGATGAGACGGAGGCTGGATGCGAGGACAACATACATCATGGTGAGGATGAGCACGTGGAGATGGTAGGGGCCGGTAAGAAGAAGGGGAAGCAGAAGGAGGCATGCAATGGCTACGGCCGCAAGGATCCGTCCCATCAGTCATGCCCCCAGATCCCCTGAGGGCGGAAAATAAGGATAACGATGATCGTCGCAAATCCTACGAGGCCGGCAATGTGCGTCGTCGTGAGGGCCGGGAGAACGCCGTCGACCAGGCCGAGGATTGCCCCGCCCACAACGGCGCCCGGGATGCTCCCCAAGCCCCCGAGTATGATGACGGCTATGCCCTTCATCAGGGCAAAGCTGCCCATGGTCGGGCTTATGCTGAAGAGAGAGCCGATGAAGCCGCCCGCCACCGCTGCGAGACCGCACCCGAGGAACATGGCAACCGCCGAGATGCGGTCGATGTTCATCCCCTGGAGGGCTGCGCCCTCCCTTTCCTGGGAGATGGCAAGCATGGCCTGGCCGGTTCTCGTGAGCTTGATGAACAGGAAGAGGCAGACGAGAAGGCCGAGGCCGACGAGCACAATGATGAGCCTCTTCCAGGAGATCGCAACCCCGAGGATGCGGAGCACCCCGGTGAAGGGGCTCGGATAGGTCAGGGGATTGCCCCCCGCGATCGCGAGGACGACGTTCTGAAGAATCAGAATCAGAGCGATGGAAACAGTAAAGGCACGGTCCGGCTGCCCCCTGAAGGGGCGAAAGCAGAGGCGCTCGAGGAGCACGCCGAGTCCTCCGACAAACAGCGTCGCTACGACGATGGCGAGAAAGAAGCCGCCGCCGAGCACAGCGATCATGTAGTAGACGGCATAGGCACCGATCATATAGATCTCGCCGTGGGCTACCTGCACGATCCCCATGATGCTCATGACGAGGGTCAGACCCAGCGCGATGAGGATGTAGATGCCTGACAGGGCTAATCCGTTCAGCACGCTTTGCGATAGAGCACCTGCACTCATTATCACCCCCAATCAACTTCCCTTACGCTTCTCAATTCAGATGATTATCCCATCATACGCCTCTTTTCTATGATCTGGATCGTAAGCTTTTGAAATCGCCTCCGGCCGCGCTCATCACAACAGCTCCCAATCGGAAAACGAAAGGTGTGCAGCCTGCTGCTTTTAGCCGAAGGAGGACCTAGCTGGTGAATGGGTTGCCGCCCCGCTTCATTACGTTCAGGAGCAGACTGGTCTCCGTTTTTATCAAGCCCTTGATCTGGCTTACAGGACCGAAAAGAAAGTCAAACAGGCTCTTCTCAGATTTGAAGGCGCATCGAACGACGATATCCGCCGACCCAGAGGTGACTGCCACAAAATGCGTCTCCTTCATCGCTGTCAGTGCCTCAGCTGCGGCAAGGACGTGCTTTGGCTCGATGTGAAAAAAGATCATCGTCGCGAGAGGAAAACCGAGTGTCCAAGGATCCCCGTAACCTACGATGCGGAGAAGTCCTTCCTCGCGCATCCGCTTGATCCTTTTCCTGACCATCGATTCGGAGATACCCAGTTTCTTGGCGATACTGGTGTTCGAAGCCCTGCCGTCATCGGACAGGATCGAACAAATTCGAATGTCCACATCGTCAAGATTGGCTATATCTCCCATCCTTCGTCCCCTATTGCGCCATAAAGACGATATGAACCATGATTACCACGCCCCTCGGCTCCCTGTCAAGAAGAACCAGAGCCGCTTTTTTTCTTCTTGACAATCATTTCGTCGTGTTTAAAGATTGATTAGACTTATATCGTCCATAATAAGCTAATATCGGACGATATCAGTTCCGGGCGGATGTACCTTAAGACCACCGTGACACGGCGGATGATCTCTTTTCGTTAGCCGGACGGCGACTCCTTATCCGAAGAGGGAAGCCGACACCATGAAAGAAAGAATGGCATTTGATGGCCACCCGAGAGTTTTGGTGAGAATCCTTCAATAGAGGAGGCGTCATGAAAGTCAAGATCGATGGTTATCAACCCAATCTGAAAGTCTACCGCGGCGATGACCTCGTCGTAAGGGTTAAGGGCTGTAAGCCTGCCCCTGAACCTTTGCCGATCGGCACAAAGGTGGATGGGGTCTACTTCGACGGCTATCCCCAAATAGTCAAGAAGGAAGGATCCAAGCAGACATATTCGGTGAGAGAGGAGAAGGACGTCATGGTTGCCATGCGGGATGGGGTGCGTCTGGCCATGGATATTTACCGGCCCGACGTAAAAAAGGGGAAATTCCCTGCCCTCATATCCTTCTTCGGATGGCAGAAAGAGCTGCAGGCAATGACAAGGTGGCTGAGGAACATTCCCTTGCAGGAGTATTACGACTCAGCCCTGTGGGACGGCTCCATAGAAGCCGGTGACATAGATTACTATGTGACGAGGGGCTATATCCACATCATTCCGGAGCCAAGAAACATAGGGAAGTCGGAAGGAGTGGGTCACCGTCCATCGAGCATGTGGCCCCTCCCGTCAGACACCTACGATCTCATCGAGTGGGCCTCGAAACAGCCGTGGTGCAATGGCAACGTCGGCTTGACAGGGGCCTGCGGTTTTTCGAATACCCAGTTCGAAGCGGCGGAGAATCCCCACCCCGCGTTGAAGGCGATTACCCCTTTCCTCAATGTTTATCCCGAGAAGCATACGTATGGGTATACCGGCATCTTTAGCTGCAAGATGTTCAACGTGCTCACGGGCAGACACGGAAATGACAGCGCGCCCGTGCCGGAGAATACGCCGGTCCCGCCAACGATGTTCAAGCTCCCGCCGGAAGTGCTGAAGCGGAGGCTGGAGGAGGCGCTGAACCATCCTGACATAAAGTACAACAGCAAATGGTACACCCTTCTCAAGTATCCCATGCGCTCAGCGGTGACATTCGATGCCTTGCTGGAATCGTTTCATCCGACGCCCCCTCCACCGTCAAAGCTGCCGGAGATCACTATTCCCACCTATCTTTCCACCTCGGGAATCGTCCCTAGCCACACATGGCCCACGTTCGAGTCCTGGGAGAACCTGGGCTCGAAACACAAGAAGCTGCTCTTATGGCCTCCCATGTCGCCTGACCGCCCTCAGGTCCAGTATTCCGAGGATATCGTGAGGTGGTTCGATTACTGGCTCAAGGGCATTGATACCGGGATTCTCGATGAGCCCCCGATAAAGGTATTTGTGAACGGGGTAAACAAGTGGCGCTTCGAGCGTGAGTGGCCGCTTAAGGGCACAGAGTATGTCAAGTTCTATCTCCATCCCAAGGGCGGACTATCCACCCGGGAGGCGAAGGGCGCCCTTGAACCGGACACGTTCACCCAACCGGCTATCTATATCGATCCCACCGTCTACTGCTTGACGTACAGGACGGGACCCATGGAGAGCGATCTCGAGTTAACCGGATATATGGCTCTCTCTCTTCATGCCTCCATTGACAAAGAGGAGACGAACTGGATGGCGGACCTGGTGGACGTTGCGCCCGAAGGGACCATGACATTGATCACTCAAGGGTGGCTGGCGGCAGAGCACAGGGAATTGGACAAGGGTAAGTCCAGGCCGTATATGCCCGTGCATCCAAGAAAGGACCCCATACCCGTTCCTCCCGGCGAAGTGATAGAGTACGCAATACCGCTCATGCCGACCTCGCACGTGGTGAAACAGGGACATGCCATCCAGTTGATCATAAGGAATCAGGATGACCTTCGGAGCAGACTTGGAATCTGGGGTGTCTATCATCTGCCCCACTTGCAGACAGTGACCCATTCTCTCCATTTCGGAAAATCACACGTCCTTTTGCCGGTGATTCCTCCAAGGAAGCGATAGGGGTCGAGGGAGAGCTTGGATGGGTTTCCAGAAGGGGCATGACACGGACCGGGGGGCCAAGAACATAGTCATTCTTGTCACGCTCGACACGAAGAGTGAAGAGGCCTTCTACCTGCATCGCCTGATCATGGAGCGGGGTCACAATCCAGTCATCATGGATATCGGCATAAGCGGAGAGGCCCCCAGGGGCCCCCGTGGCTTTGCGCGAGAAGACGTGGCGCGCTCGGCAGGCTGCCGCAGCATGGAGGAAATGCGGGCAAGGTCGCGGGACTACAATGACTCTTTATCGATGATGGCCATGGGAGGGAAGAAGCTCCTGGGAGATCTGATAGCCGAAGGGAGGCTCGACGGCCTGATTTCCCTCGGGGGGAGCTTAGGCAACGCACAGGCTCTGAGGATCATGAGGGAGCTGCCCTTCCGCATTCCGAAGATAGCCGTTTCCACGGTGGCTTTTATCGGCGAGCTGATAACGATCGAAATGGTGAGCGTCGACCAGGCCATGATGCAGACAGTGGCGGACCTCCAAGGCATCAATCACATCACGAAGATGATCCTGGAAAGAGCGGCCGGGGCAATCTGCGGAATGGTCGAGATGCAAAGGACGGCCGATGAGGAGCACAAACCTCTCGTGGCCATAAGCGCCCTCGGGGTTCACGATTATGTCCCTCATTGCAAGAGCTTGCTCATGGAGAAAGGCTTTGAGCTTGTGGTCTTTCATTCCGTCGGAACGGGCGCCCTGGAAAAAATGATCAGACAGAACTACTTCGAGGGCGTTCTCGATCTTTGCTGTTATGAGCTGGTAAGTCTCGTGTGCGGCGGGCCGGTGAGAGGGGGAAAAGAGAAATTCGTCGCCGCGTGCGAGGTAAAGATCCCCCAGGTAGTCTCCGTGGGCGCCATGGATTTCTTTCCCTGGCCTGTCGGATGGCTCGTTCCTGCCAAATTCAAGAAAAGGCCTATGATATCACATGCCGATGCCAATCTGGTAAAAACCACGCCGCCGGAGCAGAGGAAGATTGCCGCGGTCCTGGCCGAGAGAATGAACCATGCAAAGGCGCCGGCCGTGGTCCTTGTCCCGATGAGAGGCTTTTCCAGGCTGGACAGGGGCGAAGGGGCACCCTTCTATGACGAGGGGGCAGGGGGGAGGTTCATAAGGGCGCTGAAAAAGGGC
>CAYZAF010000470.1:0-2394 GCA_964476435.1 uncultured Syntrophaceae bacterium | reverse complement strand
GCAGGTCGTCCGTCCCGGGCGCGAAGAATTCCACCGCATTGGTAGAGCGGCCGGAGATCTCTTCAAGCAGCTCCGCCAGGGTGGCACCGGGGCGATCGAGGTCGATGCTCGCAGCGTCCCTGTCCCCCAAAAGCATGAAATTCGACTCAAGTCTGATGGTCACCAGCCGTACCCTATGATAAAAAGGCACACCTTAGGCAGGGGAAGGCGAATATCTGCCGTGCCGTAATTCCATCTCCCGATCCTGGCGAGGATGTGCCTCCCACATTGTAGTGTGGAATCGATCCCTATGCAAGAGTCGTTGCATCCCTTTCATCGATGAGCAGAGGAATAATCACAGCCCCTGGCGGCCCACGGCCATATTCTTTGAAATGACCTTAACTTTTGGCCCCGTTCGTTCGATAACACACTCAGCGGTCTGCTATTATTTCACAAATTCCACTTAAGACACAAGGAGTCGAACATGAAGTACCTCTTGAGAAACATGAGAATAAGAAGCAAGCTCACCTTGATGCCTCTGGTCGTAACTCCTTTCGTGGTTGCCGGTTGGGCCGCTGCCGTGGGTATTTCCGGGCAGAAGGCTCCCTGGCTCTCTGCGGTTCTTCTGGCTTCTGCCATAGCCTTGTCATTCATCGTTGTATCGATCGTGGCGAAGAGCATGCTCTCATCCTTGGGGTCGCTGCAAGAAGGGGTGATCGGAGCCCTTGATGGCGACCTCACAAAGAGAGCAGGCTTACGTTCCGGCGATGAGATAGCCAAAGTAGGCGAACAGATGGATGCCTTTCTCGATAAGCTGCTCGACACGGTGACCCTCTTCTCGACGAGCAGCGTCGTCGTGTCGAACACTGCTTTTACGCTTGAAAAGGCGACCAAAGAAATGATGGCAGGGGTCGAGCAGGCAGCCGTGGAGGCGGGCTCAGTTGCCACAGCCAGCGAGCAGATGTCCGGCACGTCTTCCGAGATAGCGGAAAACTGCGCGTCAGCCGCGAAAAGCTCGGAGAATGCAAACAGCGCCGCCATGGCCGGGGCGTCCGTTATCAATGAAACGGTGAATGTGATGAACCGAATCAATGATATTGTCAAGACGTCGGCATCGATCATCGAAGGTCTGGGGAGCAGGTCCGATCAGATAGGAGAGATCATCGATCTCATAGACGATATTGCCGACCAGACGAATCTTCTTGCCCTGAACGCCGCCATCGAGGCGGCCAGGGCAGGGGAGCACGGCAGAGGCTTTGCGGTCGTGGCTGACGAGGTGAGAAAGCTGGCCGAAAAGACAAGTGCGGCCACCAAGCAGATCGGCGATACCATCAAAGCGATGCAGTCAGACGCGAAGCAGGCGGTTATATCCATGGACAGGGGGGTCAAAGAAGTCGCAGTGGGCACAGAAGAGGCAAGAAAATCGGGAGCGGCCCTCCAGGACATCCTCAAACAGATCGGCGCAGTATCGAATGAGATAGGCCAGATCGCGGTGGCCTCGGAGGAGCAGACCGCTACCGTCAATGAGATTGCGACGAGCATTCATCAAATGTCCGGAGTCATGGGGGGAACAGCCAACAACGTGAGTCAGAATTCAGGGGCTATCTCCGAGCTGGCGAAGCTGTCTCATGAGCTGAGCACGATAACGAGGCAGTACAGGCTGGCTACCATGGCCGAGGTGGAGGAAACGGTGGTGAAGGCTGTCGCTTTTCTCAAGGCCCATGGGAAGAAAGAGTTTCTCTCTGTGGTCAACGATCCAAAAGGCCAGTTCATGAAAAAAGGCTTATTCGTTCTCGTACAGGACCTCAACGGCATACTCCTGGCTCACAACTCGGACATATCGGACGTTGGGAAGGACATGACCGGCCTGAAGGATGCGCACGGCAAGTATTTTGTCAAAGATGGGCTGGAACTGGCGAGGAAAAAAGGTAAGGGGTGGATTGAGATAGCCATGCCGAGTCAGGCGGCAAAAGGAATTGAGAAGAAACTCCAGTACTTGCAGAGAGTGGATGACTGGGTCATCTGCAGCGGGCACCGCTAAGAACCGCTAGTGTTGTGTCACACGTGTCATGTCGCTCTAGCGCTATGCTCTAAGGTCGTGTCACCCGTTACCTCCTCGTGACAGGCCTCGCCGTAAGATAAGCTTCTCGCTCCTTCTTTCGTCGAGAGCTTCTTCCGCCCCCACGCCACACTGACAAAAAGAAGACTCTAGATGTGCTTACTCTGAGCGCCCTATTGCCAGTCTCTAAGGGCGCATCACCCGTTACCTCCTCGTGCTAGGCCTCGCCGTAAGAAAAGCTAACGCTCCTTATTCCGTCAAGAGTTCCCCCCATCCCCCACCGCTTTCGCTTACGCTTCGCTCCAGGGGCTCTCTACCTTGACGAAAACGTCGCGAGCGTTCCGACCACAGGATGG
>CAYZAF010000469.1:0-1587 GCA_964476435.1 uncultured Syntrophaceae bacterium | reverse complement strand
TTGCCTTATCGCTCGGGTAGACCACGACGGTCCGTCCCCTCTGCACCTGGACGACGTATGAATAGGGCGGCGGAAGGCCCTTTTCGTCGAACTTGAATTTGCCTGCGATGATGCTGATCTCATGACTTCTCAGGTAGTCCCGTATCGCGTCCTGGCTGAGGCTGTTTGCACCTTCGACTCCCCGCTGCAGCGTCTCCGGCCAGCTATAACCGAACAGGAAGTACTCGGGTGCATCCGGTTCCTGCCATTTCTCCCTTGCCACCCTGTTCAGTTCTGCTATTCCGGGGAAGGGTAGGCTGTTTGTCATGATGACAGGCTGGTACGCATAGTTGCCGTCAGGCCCGAGGGTCTTGGCCCAGGCGGGCGACGTGGCCGCGATGGTCTGCATGAAGAACTTGGGATTATACCCGAGGGCCTTGGCCGACCGGACCGTGAGTGCTGCGTCCGGAAAGAACTCAGTGCAGAACAGGAGTTCGGCTCCTGCTTCCTTCGCTTTTGAGATCAAGGCGTCGGCGCTCGTAAGAGGCGAGTCATAGTATTCCTCCACGACTATTTTCATACCCAGGTTCTCGGCCCCTTTACGTTCCACCGGTTGTCCCGAGCGACCTATTGGGTTGTTGATCCTGATAAAGGCGGCTGACTTAGGCCTGTCGTTGGTCGGTAACCCCTCGAGGAACTTAAAGAACCCTTCCCCGAGCCAATCCGATATCATAGGCGTTGCGCTGAAGGAGTACTTGAATCCCTGATTGAAAGAGGTCATGTGACCGCCCATGGAAACATAGACCATGCCATACCTCTCCGCCACGGGCATCTGGGCGGCGCACGACGCGCCCGCGTACCCGCCGAGGAGAAGGTCCACCTTGTCCACGGTGATCGCCTTTTCAAGGAGCTGAACTGCTTTGTCTGGTTTCCCTTCGTCGTCATAGATGATGAGCTCGACCGGACGCCCGAGGAGTCCCCCCGACTTATTGACCTTTTCGGCCCAGTACTCGTAACCCCGTTTGATCCATATGGCATTCTCGGCCAATGGGCCGGTGATTGCGAGGGAGCCTCCGAGCCTGATTGGTTTACCCTTCGTCTGGGCTGAGGCAGCAATTGGCGCAATCAGAAGTGCGAAAAGTAGGCATATGCTTGTCGCAAGTCTCCAAAACGGTTTGCTATTCATCTGACCCTCCTTTACGAGTTCGCTATGGCAGGACGTCACGAAATTATTGCGACCGGCCTTACCCACGCCGCGCTCGCGCGTTTGATATTCACCGGAAAGCAGCAGACGGTGAAGCCATAAGGGCGACCTATGGACGAGAGATTGGCGAGCTTCTCCATGTGACAGTAACCGATTTCGATGCCCGCGAAATGCGCTTCCCAGATGACCCGTGCGTCCCCCGTTTCTCTGAAATCCCTGGCTTCAAAGGGCAACGGCCTGTCCCAGCTCCACGCGTCGATGCCGGTAACCTTGATTCCTCTTTCCGTCAAGAACATGGTGCTCTCCCGTGTCATCCCCGCGCCTTTTGTGAGATACTCGGGTGTGCCCCATGCTTCGTCGGCTCCAGTCTGGATCAATACAATATCAAGAGGTTTAATTGCGTA
>CAYZAF010000468.1:0-2205 GCA_964476435.1 uncultured Syntrophaceae bacterium | reverse complement strand
CATGAAGCGGAATGTGGTCACCGTCTCCCCGGAGACAACGGTAGAGAAGGCTGTCGCTATTGCCCAGGCGAACAGGGTGGGTTGCCTGCCCGTGGTCGAGGCAGATGCGGTGAGGGGAATCGTCACCACGAACGACTTCTTCTACAAGGTGCTCAACCCCTTGTTCGGACTGGGCCAGGGAGGGGCGCGCGTCAGAATCTCTGGAGGGGCGGACCCCAAGCATATGGAGCAGGTGGCGGCAGCAATCGCCAAGTTCGGCCTCACCGTGACTAGCCTCTGGAGACCGTTCGTGGACCCCCAGCGGAACGACCTGATCATTCAATTCAACGAAAGCGACGTTGCCGGTTTCATGGAGGCCTTGCGGGCGTCTGGGCTCGAAGTGGAGAAAAGGGAGTTCGCAGCCAATTAATTAATGGGGTTCAGCACCCCCTCGACCGGCAAAGCCCCGACCCGCTTTGCGGGTGCCCCGGCCTCCCCCCTCAAGATACGTCCCTAACGCCTGCTTTAGCCGGGCACCCACGTCATGCCAGCCCGAAGCTCCCGAAGATCAGT
Source organism: uncultured Syntrophaceae bacterium (assembly GCA_964476435.1). Classification (GTDB taxonomy): domain Bacteria; phylum Desulfobacterota; class Syntrophorhabdia; order Syntrophorhabdales; family WCHB1-27; genus CAVVNC01. Next base: position 1,653 of record CAYZAF010000468.1, on the reverse strand, counting down.
GCTACGTGGGTGGCAACGCTCGTTAGTCGCTGGGTTTAAGCACCCCCTTACTCTTCATCCCATTTTACAATCTCAATGAGGCATGAATTTGGCGCCATTCCAGGGACGTGCCTCGACATCATCCGCGACGACGTGAGGAGGTTGACACAACCTCCCCGGTCGATCGACTTCACCTTGCCAGGCTCCAGCGGATCGTAGCTGGTAGACGAGCCATAACTGTGGACAATTCCCGGCAATACCCTTTGTGTCACGACCGCAATGCAGAGGACCGCCCCCCTGTCGTTGTAGAGCTTGATGATGTCGCCATTCTTGATCCCCCTGGCCGCGGCGTCCCGGGGATGGACGCGGGCGATCCACCACGCGTACTCGTTCTTCTTGATTCTGTGGCCCGGGATCTCGTCGAGCCATCTCGCGTGCCTGTCGTAGTGGGTGTGAAAGGAAAAGCGGGGATGGGGGCTGACAAGCTGAAGGGGATATCTCTTGTAGAGCTCGCTCCTGTACCCCTCCCAGCTCGGTATATGGTGGGGTATCGGGGGGCGCTCGTCGTCGTCGGGCCATTTGCTTAAGAGGCTTTGGGAAAGGAATTCGATCTTACCGCTGTATGTGCTCAGCTCGCCGCCTCTGTCAGTGCCCCTCTTTTTGTTCAAGGGGTCAGGGGTGTCGCACTGGCGTCCTTCGTAGAACCAACGCAGGGCAGGGGTCGGCTTGTAGTCTTCACCGGGATTGATGATGAAATAGCCTTTTCTATCGAATTCCTCCCAACTGATATACTTGGGAAGGTCCGATATCTCAAAATACTTCTTCGCCCAGTCGAGGTCGGTTTTGCCTTCTGTGTAGACATCCCTCATGCCCAGCCTTTCAGCCAGCAGGGTGAATATCTCGTAGTCGGCTTTCGATTCCCCAAGGGGTGACACGCATTTTTTCATTCGCACCACAACCCTGAAGTTAACCCCGCTGGACCCGTGCATGCCATAACCGCCGGCGACTGAAGATTCCGCTATGTCTTCGCGCTCAAGGCTCGTGCAGGCAGGAAGAATGACATCGGCAAAACCTGTTTCGCTGCATTGCCAGCAATCCTGATTGACAACGAATTCAAGCTTGGGGCTCTGGTACATCTTCACCCATTTGTTTGTGTCCACCATAGTTCCGATGAAGCTTCCCCCGTAACGGTAGAACATCTTAACCTCGGGATATCCGTCCTTTGGATAGACATGATGGGTGAACTGCTGCTCGATGGACTGGCCGGCATAGCTGTCGCCATCCCATTCTATAGGAGGACTGAGTATGGCTTCGGGCAAGAGGGTCCGGTAGAGGCGCTGCTTGGTGGGATTAACGATCGGCCTGTCTGCGCCGCGCGACATCCCCATCCGCGATTCGGGATCGGCGTACCCGGGAAAAAATACGCTCGTATTGGACGGGGCGCCCATAGTGGCGCTCCAGATCGTCACCCCTGGTTTACCCAGGCCCTGCATGGCTTGGAGGAGGATCATCATCCTCGCCCATTCCGTGGCGTAGGCCTGCCGGCAAGCGCCGGCTAAGCCGCCCTTGCTGCCTGCGGAAAGCACTGTCCTTTTGGAAGCCCATTCCCGGGCGAGAGCCCTTATCTTCCTTGCAGGAATGGCCGACTCAACAGACGCCCACTCGGGGGTCTTC
>CAYZAF010000467.1:0-3039 GCA_964476435.1 uncultured Syntrophaceae bacterium | reverse complement strand
TCTCCCCTTCGTGGCCGCGCCCGGGGTCTTTTCGCGTCGGCGCCATCCTGTGCTGTTGCAAATGAGCCCCCCAAGCCTTAAGTTTCACCATGGCCGGAAAGAGAATCCTCTTCGTCGATGACGACGAGATGATGCTCGAGGCGATACCTGAAATGCTGGAAAGCCTCGGCTACGAGGTGATCCCAGAGACAGGCGAACGATGCGCCGCCTCCGGGATCTCCCCTAAGGATCGCTGGGTGCCCGACCTCATCATCGCCGACTCGTCGGCGGGAAGCAAGATCGAGCACGTCCTCAAGGAACGGGCGCTCCGGCACGAGCCCGGCATCCCGGTGGTCTTCATGACCGTGCCGTGGGAGAATTTCACTCCCGAGATCAGGACGCCCTGGAAGGTCGTCTACAAGCCCTTCACCAAGGCGGAGCTCGTCGCAGCGCTCCACGGAGCGTGGGAGGGTGCAGCGTGAGCGAATCGCTCCATGAGAAAGTATTGATCAAGGTATAGATTCTTCTTGACACTTTCCTTTCTTCGTAGCACGATATAGTCATTCCTTTCAAAATTACACGCGATCCGCTTTAGCGATGCGCCAAAAGGCTACGGGCCTCAAAATGAGCCCTCGCTTTGCAGGCGGGAGGGAGCGAAGGATTGCTGGCAATCGGGAAGCAGTCGGAAGGTACGTATGGCGTTGTACTGCTCGGGAGGCCCACAACGTGAAAAAAGAGATCACCATATGCTTCCGGACGAGCGAGGATCTGAGAAACGCCCTTGAGGCGGTCGCCCGCGGCGACAGACGCTCTCTCTCCTCGGTCATTGAGCTCATATTGACGGACCACGTGAAGAAGAACCGTGATTCCCCCGAGGGGGACCAGCGAGAGAGGCGACGCTATCCCCGGAGACACGTGGCCATACCGGCCTATGTGAAGGTGCACGGTTCCGCGCACGGGGCGGTGATCGTCGACCTGTCCCTTGGCGGCATGCGCGTCTCTGTTCCCTCGGAATGCGTCTCCGGGATCTATGAAGGGCCGGAGAAGTCGCATTTCGAGACATCTTTTGCGCTCCCCTCCGGCGGCACCGTCAAGGTGGTGTGCAAGCCGGAGCGGATAGCGCCGTCGAACGGAAATGTCGATGTCGGCGCCTGCTTCGTGGAGGCCGATTTCGTGAACTACCAGCGCATCCAGCAGTATCTCATGTAGACTGGTTAGCGACTGGCAGTCCGTTTCCCGGGTTTGCGCGCGCGAGTGAGTCTTCTCGAATGAGATACGCGTCCTGTGAGAGAGGACAAAGCCGGACCCTGCTCAAACCCACCGAAGTCGCAGCGCTTCTCAATGTCTCCTCAAAGACGGTGTACCTCCCGCACGACATGGGGATGATCGAAGGCGTCAAGATCGGTGATCGGATTCAGGATATTCACAAGTTCCTTGCAAGCAATGGCCGGCCTCTTTGAAGAAGAGAAGAAAGGGGAAAGGAAAGGCGCCTCATGAAGGATAGGGATAAAACGCGGCTGGAGATATTGGCGCAGGATATGGGAGTTGCCGGGCTCCTGGAGGCCCTCGCGGATTACTGCGCCCGGTCCGCCGACTTCGCCGCCGAGGCCAATGAGGGGAGAGCACGCTAAAGAGATAGTGAAGAAATAGAACAGCGGGAAAGGGAGATGAATGTGGCAATCCAGCCCAACCTAGAAGTTCACTCTTGCGATGCCCCATGAAGAGCGCACGAATCAGAATCCTCCTGATGTCCTCTCTTGTCGCGACTATCAGCGTCGCCTACTACGTCACCTTAATGCTCGCAAGCTGATTGATTTTCTTTGATATTGCAGAGACGTCCGGGCATCTCTTGGTGCTGTCCTGGCCCCCTTCTGGATCCAGTTGCCTCATTAGTCGTGATTAATTTGTACGTCCTTGGGATACGGATGCCCTTTGCCCTTTTCCAAAAGGTCCTTGAGGCTCAACATAAAGACCGCCCATTTTGTCGAGCAGTGGGGAAGAATCCCGCTATCTTTGCGCCAACCTGAATGAGTGAAGTGTACCCAAGTCTGTTTTTCATCGGTGCTTAAAGAAAAGGCTACCTCGGTCCCGGCCCACTCCTCTGAACCTTCTTTTCTATCACCTTTCCAGCGAACGAGTTTGCCCGGTTGAAGCCTGACGACTTCGAACTTCTGAGAAAAATCTCCGAACCTGAACTCGAGCACGCCGCCGACTTCCGAGCCGCTGCCGCGGGTGTCGGAGGTCCACCATCCCGCGAGTTTCTTCGTGTCAGTCAATGCCTGGTAAACAGCTTCCGCTGATGCCTTGATCCCGATTTCGTGATGGATAGTATATGTATTCATCTATTACCTCCCTGATAGTTATTGATCAATCCCTCTATGGCTAATATAACCACGGGAGCTACGGCACGCAGATTGAGCCTACTGGCGGGAGCTAATAGATAACGGTGATTCCTATTCCCGCCGAGTTCGCGGCTGCAATGGGTGTTATGAAGAATTGCGTCTTCTTTTCGGAATTGGACCGCCTCTTGTCGTTGAAACGGACTATGGCAGTTCCCACGGCGGTCCCGATGAGGGCACCCGCGAGGGCGTCCGATGTCCAGTGCGCGTTCTGGTAGATGCGGGCAAGTCCGACGAGGGAGGCGATGCCATAGGAGGCACCTTTTATCCAGAGTTCGTCATAGTGAGAGGCGACAACCGAGGCCACCGCAAAGGCCTGGATGGTCTCCCCCGAGGGGAAGGAGTCTGCGCTGCCGGAGAACGGCTGAAAATAGGAGTTTCCCCGCTCTGCCGAGGGGCGGTTCCGGCCCACGGCATACTTGAGCCCCAGGGCGATGCCGCCTGAGACGAGCGTGGATGCGACGCCGTCGATAAAAACGGCTTTCGCAGGGGCATTGTCGAATGCTTCACCTCCCGCAAAGAAAAGGCCGAGGGCGCCGAAAGAGTACGGGCCCCCGAACTGGCGGATCTGCTTGGCCGCGTCCGTGGCGGACGTGCTCTGCAGGTGCTGGACCTGCGTGTGCACATCCCCGTCCGCGAGCGAGACCGCGGCGACGGCAGC
>CAYZAF010000466.1:0-5635 GCA_964476435.1 uncultured Syntrophaceae bacterium | reverse complement strand
GCGTTGAGCGGCAGGTTGAGGCTGGCCCTCCTGCGGTGGCGGAGGGGGTACGTTGGGGCTTCCCGGAGCGGGCGGTCGATTTCTCACGGGCTGGGGGGTCTGCGGAGAGGGGCTCTCCCCGGCGGAGGCGCCCTTTACAATCGGTCCCATGACCGTGAGAATCGGTTTCCGGGACGTCCCCTGATCCATGAGGACGTAGTTGTAGCCCCTCATGAGCTTCCCGAGCGCCTGCTCCAGGGTCAGGCCGGAAAAGTCCACGGTGATGCTCTCGCCCGACGGCAGAGGGCCCCTTATGTCGAACAGGTTCTTCTGGGACATGATCCGCAGTACTTCACTTAAGGGGCGATTCTTCGCGCTCGCGCTGATCTTGTCCCCTTCCGTCACCTTTATCATAGGGCCTTCATCAGTCCCTTCAGGTGACGCTGACTTGGGACCCCCAGTCTGAAGGGCCGGCGCAGCGGGCCCGGTTTGCCCCGCAGTGCCTGCCGCGAGCCCGGCAGCTTCCAGGGCGGAGCCGCAGCCCAAGAAAAGCACCGTGCCCCATGCGAGGCACCACGTGAGGGAACGCCATTTATGGGTTTTCTGGTCCATACCTTATCGTGGGGGACCGGAAAAAGAGCCGGTCTTCCTTTTCGCCCCCTTATTCTACCATGACCCGCTTCTGCTTCGAAAGCTAGAGGACATACGCCTCATACGGCAATCCCCATCCGCTTTTGCAAAAATCCCCTTGAATTGGGTATCCAAATAGCAATAGAATGTGGCAGATGGGGAGGAAAGCCGCTGGGCAAGATTTGTTTTAGAGACGCGAGAAGGGAAGGCTCATGACAGAAATAGAGCCTGATTTGAAGGAGAAACGGAGAGATAGAAGGCTCGGGGACGAGTGGGCGGACTGGAACGGCACGAGCGACCCCAGCGAGCTTGACATAGACGAGAAGCTGCGTACCTTTCTCGCCCTCGCAGGAGGCGCTCTTCTCATCATCCTCGCCGCGCTGGAGCTGGGGTGGTATCTGGCTAAGCCGAGAATAGAGCAGCTCAGCCCGTTTTTGTCCCACCTCATAGGGTGGTCGGCCCTCGTGGTCGCCGTTTTCCTTCTCCTGCTGGTAAGTTTCGAGACTACGCTGGTCATCGTCTTCAAAAGATCACTCTTCCCCTACCCATTGGCGGGCAGGCTCCTGCTCTCCCTTCTCTCCAAAAGCATGTGGCTCGGGCAGAAGTTTGGCATAAGCAGGGACAGGGTGGGCAATTCTTTCATCAAGGCGCACAACCTCATGCTTAAGACCCATGCGGGCGCCCTAAGGGGCGATGTCCTTCTCGTTCTGCTCCCGAGATGCCTTGAGAAGGAAACGAAGCGTCAGGTCATCGAGCGGGTGAATGGAAGGGCAGTCCAGATCGTCACCGCAGGAGGCGGCGAGGAAGCGAGAAGGGCTATCAGGCAGTATAACCCTTCTCTCATCCTCGCCGTAGCGTGCGAACGAGACCTTATCAGCGGCATAAAGGATCTAGCGGAAAGGATACCGGTCCTCGCCATCCCGAACAAAAGGCCCGAGGGTCCGTGCAAGAACACCCATCTCCAGCTCGACGAGCTCGACGATGTCTTGAACTTCATTATCCGCAGGACAGGCAGCATCGCCACCCCGGAGCCTACCACATAGGTAAGAGCCATCTCGCGTAAGGAAGAGTAACCGCCTTGGCTTTTCAAGACCAATGATGAGGGCGCATTGGGGATCTCCTATGCGCGCTTGCGCAAGAGAGGGCCCGCTGGCAAACCCCCTCGTCTGGCCTCAATAGGCCCGCGGAGCATGGGGGGAGCACCTTAACAAATCGACGAATTATCCGATAATAAACTCGGAATTGCGCACGAGAAACGCAAAGAACGCGAGGGGGAGCCATGGAGCGACTCTTGGGGAGCATGAGAATAATGAGCAGGATATTGCTCATCCCTGCCTTCACCGCCGCGTGGATGATCGTCTGGTGGATCGTGTGCGCTGGTCAGAAGGGTCTGTGGATCCCCGCCGTGCTCTTTGTTGTGGCTACGGGGGTTTCCTTTTTCGCGGCTGTGGCGACGGCGCATACCGTCGTTAGGCCCCTCCGGTCACTCACGAGGGGGATAGGGGGCGTTATCGACGGCGACATTACGAGGAGGGTGGAGGTAGGCTCAGACGATGAAATAGGCGAGGTAGCCCGCCGTCTGAATGCCTTTCTGGCTACGCTCCTCGATACGGTAACCCAGTTTGCGGGCGGCAGTGCCGTGGTATCGGGCGCCGCGTTCACCCTCGACAGGGCCACGAAACGCATGACCGACGGGGTTCAACTGGCAGCTCAGCAGGTAGGCTCTGTAGCAACTGCAAGCGAGGAGATGTCGAGCACCTCTTCCGAGATAGCCAAGAACTGCGCATCTGCCGCAAAGAGCTCAGAAAGAGCAAACCAAGCTGCGACGACAGGTGAATCCGTCACCAACGACACGGTAAAGGTCATGGATCAGATCAACAGTATGGTGAAGACCTCGGCCAAGATCATAGAGGGCCTTGGGGAAAGGTCGGATCAGATCGGAGAGGTCATAAATCTCATAGACGACATAGCCGATCAGACCAACCTTCTTGCCTTGAACGCCGCCATCGAAGCGGCCCGCGCAGGAGAGCACGGGAGGGGCTTTGCCGTCGTGGCGGATGAGGTGCGAAAGCTTGCGGAGAAGACCACCGCAGCCACCAAGGATATCGGCAATACCATCAAGGCTATGCAGGTAGACGCAAAACAGGCGGTGGCCTCCATGGATGCAGGGGTCAGGGAGGTCGAGGCCGGGCAGGAGGCCGCAAGGAAATCGGGGGAAGCCCTGAAAGACATTCTCAAGCAGATCACTAGGGTATCAGGAGAGATCGGCCAGATTGCCGTTGCCTCTGAGCAGCAGACTGCCACGGTCGAGGAGATCGCTACCAACATCCATCAGATAGCCGATGCCGTCGGAGAGAGCGCCAAGAGCGTCAATGAGAGCTCCCGCGCCGCCTCCGAGATGGCGACGCTCTCCATGCAGCTCAATAAGATCATCTCCCAATATACGTTAGCCACAAAGGCGGACGTGGAAGAGCTGGTAGAAAAGGCAGCAGCGTATATGAAGGCCCACGGCAAAGAAAAGGCCTTTATTGAGATCAATGACCCAAAGGGACAGTTTGTCAGCAAGGGCTTGTTCCTCCTGGTCGGTGATCTTGTGGGAAACGTCCTTGCCCACGGGGTGGAAAAGAGAGCCATAGGAAAGAGCTTCTTTGAAGCAAAGGATGTCGAAGGGAAGTCCTTTGTGAAGGATACGATGAACCTCGCCAAGACGAAGGGGACCGGGTGGGTTGAATACGCCATCCAGAACCCGGTGACGAAGAAAATCCAGCGTAAGGTGGGCTATTGCCGCAGGGTGGACGACATCGTGATCATGTGCGATGTGAACAAGATGGGATAAAGGGCACCCGTTGATTCGGATGGTCAAGGGGGGAGAGGGCTAAGATCAGTCCTCTCCCCCCTTGACTTACGGGTGGGCTATGTTACATTCCTTTTAGGTTTCGCGAAAGATCCGCCGCAGCTCATGACCGAAAAAAGCGGGGCCGGATTGAAAGGGGAAGGAATGGCTTACGACAAGGGGATGGAGGCACGGATCGATGAGATCATGGAAGGGTGGGGCCGTTACGAGAAGAAACGCATGTTCGGGGGAATCGGCTACCTCAGGTCGGGCAATCTGGCCTTTGGCATCTGGAAGGACCATCTGATCGTCCGGTGCGGTCCGGAGCGCCACGGGGAAAGTCTGCGGCAAAAGCACACGAAGGAATTCGACGTGACAGGAAGGCCCATGGGAGGGTGGATTATGGTCGCCCCCGAGGGCATAGAGGCAGACAAGGAGCTCGAGAGGTGGATGCGCATGGGCGATGGGTACGCCTCATCTCTAGCCCCCAAAGGCCGCACATAGGGCGTTGAACAAGAGGCTCTATGCCTTTCGTTCTTTTCCGTGAGAGCTTATAATAGCATCTGTTTGGCGTACTTGAGCGTGGTCGATCAGCTCAAAAGGCGGGCTCTGCGCCCTAAAACAGGGGGACGCCCCGCCCTGTGGACGGGGAGCTTCACAACTGAGGAGGGACATGATGGCAAAGCGCAGAACCACGTTACTGGACAGGGAATCGCTCCGTGCCATTGCCACGGCCCTCGATGGGCTCGAAGCAGGCTTCGAGCTTCTGCCGCCCTTTCTTCCCGAGACCGCCTTCGACCGAGAAGCCGAAGCCGTGCTCAAGGAAGTGGCCGGAGCGCTTCACGCCGATTACCCGTACTTTCATCCTCTCTATGCCGGCCAGATGCTCAAGCCGCCCCATCCCCTCGCCCGTGCCGCTTACTCCCTGGCCATGTGGATGAATCCGAACAACCATGCCCTCGATGCGGCCAAGGCAAGCTCGGCAATGGAAAAGGAGGCTGTGGCCGAGATCGCACGCATGGTCGGTTGGGATACGCATCTCGGTCATCTGTGCAGCGGAGGCACCATGGCGAACCTCGAGGCCCTCTGGGTCTCGGGTCAGCTCAGTCCCGGCGCCACGATAGCGGCTTCCCAGCAGGCCCATTACACGCATCAGCGGATCAGCAGTGTTCTGGGCCTGAAGTTCGAGGCGGTGCCTTGCGACACCAAGGGCAGAATGGATCTCGGGGCTTTGGAAGAGCGGCTGAGAAGGGGAGGGATTGGCACCGTCGTGGCGACCATGGGCACGACAGCGACCGGCTCAGTCGACCCCCTGTCCGACCTTCTCGAATTGCGCGGCCAATACGGCTTCCGGCTCCATGCGGACGCCGCCTACGGCGGATACTTCCTTTTGGTAGACAACCTGGCCTCGCAAGCTCGCGCCTCATTCGACAGGCTGGGCGAGGTCGATTCCTTGGTGATCGATCCCCATAAGCATGGGCTCCAGCCTTACGGGTGCGGCTGCGTCATCTTCCGCGACCCGGCAGTAGGGAGCCTCTACAAACATGACTCCCCTTACACGTACTTCACCTCGAGCGACCTCCATCTGGGGGAGATAAGCCTTGAATGCTCCCGACCCGGCGCTTCCGCGATCGGGCTCTGGGCCACGCAGAGGCTCCTCCCTCTCACGAGAGGGGGCAGGTTTGCCTCCTTTCTCGCGAAGAGTCGTTCTGCTGCTCTTGCGCTCTACGACCGCCTCGAGGCGGACAGCCGCTTCATGACGCCTTTTGTCCCTGAGCTGGACATCGTCGTATGGACCGCCCGCGCCCCCACAGCCGCGGACGCATCCGGCCTCGCCCGCTCAATCTTTCACGAGTCGGCCCGGCTCGGCCTTCATCTGGCCCTTACCGAGCTGCCGGTCCGTTTCTTTCAGAGAGAAGGCAAACCCGCGTGGGAGGAGGGGGAGAGTGTCACGTGCCTCCGGTCAGTGCTCATGAAGCCGGAGCACCTCGAATGGATAAGCGCGATTTATCATATCCTCGATCAGGCTGCGGGCATTGTTCTCAAGGACATTCATTTGCGGAAATGAGAGAAGCTAAAACGGGGATGGCGACGCTTTTCGCTGACCTAAAGCGCGAGACAGCTGCCTTTTTCCCAGCCGCGCCATGACGCGTGAAAAAACGGGCTCAGAGGAGATTGGGCAGCGGGCAGCTC
>CAYZAF010000465.1:0-2198 GCA_964476435.1 uncultured Syntrophaceae bacterium | reverse complement strand
GCGCCGGACGGCGGCATGGAGGGATCGTGAGGTGTGGATGAGATGCGAGGCTTGCTGACCGAGGATAATACTTGCGTATATCCGAAGGCGTGAGGCGAAGAGAGCGCCATTAATGCGGGGCACCCACCGTCGACAGGTGGGTAGCAACGCGATTCTGAACATGCCGTTGGCCGCGCCAACCATAAAACCGCTTTACCGGCAGCCAGGCAAATATCGCGAACATGCGGTCGTCCTATCACGGACAGCCGCACTTAAAGGCCCAAGCGGAACCGCCACAATAGGCTCTATTCCAGGGGCGAGAGCTCGCCGTCCACCATCCTGAGGCGCCTCCTGCCCACTGCGCCGATCTCCGGATCGTGCGTGACGAGGACAAGGGCCGCCCCTATCCGCTCCCGCACGGAGAGGATATACGCCAGCACCTCCCTCCCTGTTTTCCTGTCCAGGTTGCCCGTTGGCTCGTCCGCCAGGATGAGCTCCGGCTTGTTGATGAGGGCCCGCGCTATGGCCACCCTCTGCTGCTCCCCCCCTGACAGCTCGCCGGGCTTGTGGCTTTTCCGGCCAGCGAGGCCCATGATCCGGACGAACTCATCGGCTGTTGCAAGGGCCTCCGCAGGCTTCACTCGCTTGATCCAGAGGGGGATCATGATGTTCTCGATGACGGAGAGGTCCTGGAGGAGGTGATAGAACTGAAAGACAAAGCCCACCTTCTCGTTCCGGAAGAGGCTCTGCTCCTCTTCGCTGTAGGTAGAGATATCCCTCCCCCTGTAGAGGATCTCGCCTGCTGACGGAGAGTCCAGGGAGCCGACGATGTGGAGAAAGGTGGTCTTCCCGGCCCCTGACGGCCCCATGATAGTGAGGAATTCGCCTTCGGCCACGTCGAGGTCGATGCCCTTGAGTATCTCGACCCTCGAGCCGTCCTTGTCGAAACCCTTCTTGAGACCCCGTATGGAGAGGAGCGGACTATTCATACCTGAGCGTCTCCACAGGGTCGATCCTCGATGCCTTGTACGAGGGATACAGCGTGGAAAGCAGGCAGAGGAGTACGGTCAGGGCCGCAATGACGAAAATATCGATGGGGCTGATCTTCATGGGCAGGGTGCTGATCGAGTAGACGTCCGAGGGGAGCTTGATGATCTGGAACCGCCGCTGGAGCTCGAGAAGTATGGAGCCGACCAGGGTCCCGAGAAGGGCGCCGAAAGCGCCGATGGTGAGCCCCTCGGTGACGAAGACGCGCATGATGCTCCTGTTCGCGGCGCCCATGGCCTTGAGGATGGCGATGTCCTTCTTCTTCTCCATGACTGTCATCACGAGGGAGCTGATGATGTTGAAGCTTGCCACGAGGATGACGAGGCCGAGGATGACATACATGACGATCTTCTCCAGCTTGAGGGCGGAGAAAAGGTTCCTGTTCATCTCGATCCAGGTCCTGCCGACGTATTGGGGACCCAGCCTGCGCTCTATGAGCTTGCGCACCTCGGGCGCCTGGTACACGTCTTTGAGCTTCACCTCGATGCCGCTCACGCCCACGCCTGCGAGGGACTGCAGGTCGGACAGGGGCATGATAGTGAGGAGGTTGTCGATCTCGAACATGCCGGTCTCGAATATGCCGGCCACCTTGACCCTTACGGTCTCGGGAACGGCGCCGGCAGGGGAAATGCCCGCATCGGGAACGATGAGGGCGAAGACGTCCCCGGGAAGGAGCCCCAGGTCCCTGGCAAGCTCCTTGCCCACGAGGATTGTCCCGCGCCGGCCGAAGCTGTCGATGCTCCCCTCCTTGATGAACCGCTTCATGAACCGCGCATCGGAAGGCGCCAGCGCTTTGGCTATGGTGCCGGTGATGCGCGTCGGGCCTTGGGCCATGCCTTGGAAGGTGATGAACGGGGAGGCAGAGGCCACGCCTTCCACGCCCTTTATGGTCTCCACGACCTCATTTGGGTTCCTTATCTCGCCCTGGAGGCTCGTGACGAGGATGTGGGGGTTGATGCCGAGGATTCGGTCCCTGAACTCATCCTGAGCCCCGGTCATGACGGCAATCACGAGGATCAGGGCCATGACGCCTATGCCGATGCCCGCCACGGAGAACCAGGTAGTGAAGGATATGAACTTATCCTTTCTCTTCGACCTCAGGTAGCGCAGGGCTATGGCAGTTTCATATTTCATTCATCGTCCATCTTTCGAGGCTGAATTTCTTGAGGCTT
>CAYZAF010000464.1:0-4413 GCA_964476435.1 uncultured Syntrophaceae bacterium | reverse complement strand
TCTCGAATGCAGGGATCTTACTTCCAAGGATCGGATGCTCGCTCTGGACAGCGAGATTCTCGAGGCCGAGGAGGAGGGGATCATTATCCATGGTTCCCTGGGGATCAAAGAGATTCTCACGAAGAACGGTAAAGCGGTCGGCCTCGAAACCATGGCGTGTCTGTCGGTCCGCGAGACGGATGGCTCTTTCAATCCGCAGTACGACACCACCTGTACTGCTCTGGCTCTCCCGGCAGAGAGCATCATCATTGCGATCGGCCAAGCCGCAGGCTTAGGCCTGTCTGCTTTGGAAGAATCCGAACCGCTCTTCGTCGGAGGCGACATGGTATCGGGCCCGTCGACCGTGATTGAGGCCGTTGCGTCCGGCCGCGCTGCGGCCCTGCGCGTAGACCGGTCCTTCGGCGCAAAGGAGCCGTCGAAGGCAACGGAAGGGGCAGAGTGGGACTTCGCCGATCCCTCTTTCGAGGAGACACCTCGGCTGAGGCTTGAAGAGCTGCCCCCATTGCAGCGCCTCTTGTCCATCGAAAAGGAAGACATGCCCTCACCCGGAGAGGACCAGATCGCGATGGAGGCGAAGCGCTGCTTTAACTGCGGCTGCCTGGCAGTGGGGCCCTCCGACATAGCCGTCGCGCTCGTGGCCCTCGACGCACGCATCATTACCACAAAGAGGAGCCTGCCCGCCCAGGTCTTTTTCAGGGCGAGCGCCACGAGTTCGACCGTTCTTGAAAGGGACGAGCTGATAAAGGAGGTCCGGATCCCCAAGCCGCCTTTCGGCTCCCGGCAGAGATACGACAAGTTCACGCTGAGGAAACCGATCGATTTTGGAATTGTGAGCGTTGCTTCAATGCTGACAATTGAGGACAACATCTGTAAGGACGCCAGGCTGGTCCTTGGGGCGGTTGCGCCCGAGCCCCTGAGGGCCCGCAACGCTGAGGAGATTCTGAAGGGAAGGACTATCGACGAGAAGATTGCGAAAGAGGCGGGGGAAGCAGCCGCTGCTGGCGCATTGCCCCTCGCAATGAACGACTACAAGGTAGAGATCACCAAAGTGCTGGTGAAGAGGGCGGTCTTGGCAGCTCTTGCGTCGGCTTCGGGCCCTCCACATGTTCGTGCCCTGACGGCCGCAATCGAAAAACCTAAAAAAGAGTATCCTTTCTGACGCGAGCACATCGGAAAAACCGCAGGAGGTGCAAAAATGGCGATAGAAGGTTTTGAGCCGTACCGCAAAGAGGATGCGGAGAAGTACAATAGATACCGGTGGTGGTTGGGCATCACGTGGGGCGACATGCTCGACAAGGCAACAGACCTGTATCCCGATAAGGAAGGTCTCATCGACGATACAAGCCGATTCACGTACGGGGAGCTTCGCAAGAAAGTGGATCGCCTCGCCATCGGATTCATGGCTTTGGGGATCAAGGAGCGCGACTTCGTGCTTCTCCAGATCCCGAACTGGCATGAATACGTTTTCGCCTTCTTTGCCCTACAGAAAATAGGCGCCATCCCTGTGCTCCTCATAGCCCGTCACGGTCTCGCTGAGATCAAGCACGTGTGCGGCCTCACCCACCCGGTCGCGTGGATAGGGCCTGTTCGGTACAGGAACACGGACTTTCTCTCCATCCTGGCTGAGGTGAAATCGGAAGCCGGGGGCCTCGAGAGCCTCATCTCTGTGCGGAGCGGCGCGAACCCCGGTTTTCTTTCCCTCGAGGAGGTCATGGACGGGAAGGAGCTGACTGACGCCGATGTTCAGGCCCTTGCCGCACGCCGTCCCGACCCTATGGAGGTCTCGATGATCCTCCTCACAGGCGGCACGACAGGGCTTCCCAAGGCCGTGCCAAGGACCCACAATGACTATATCTCGAGCGTCGAGTACCATTCCAGGGCATGGGAGATCACGAGCGACGATGTCGTCTTAACCGTCGCCCCAGTGAGTCACGCCCAAGGCATGCACACCGGCGTTGGTGGGGCGTTTTTCAACTTTGCGAAATATGTGCTCACCGATTCGACCGATGCCGGTGACATCTGCAGGGTAATCGAGCGGGAGAGAGTTACGGCCTTCCCTACGGTGCCCGCCCTCGTGCAGCGAATCGTCAGCCTCGAGAACCTTGGGGAATACAACCTCGGTTCTCTGAAAAAAATCTACGCCGGCGGCGCACCAAGCACACCGGAGCTGGTGCGGTCCGTCTATGAAAGGATAGGCTGCAAATTCGTAAACACCCTCGGTGCGGCTGAAGGGCTGGGCTCCATGACCCGGCTTCATGCGGACCTGGAAACCATCTGTACGACCGTCGGGCAAAAGGATTGTCCCTACGCTCAGTACAAGGCGGTGGACCTGGATGGCCACGAAGTGCAGCCGGGCCGTGAAGGGGAGCTTCTCGCGAAAGGACCGGGCATCTTTAGCGGCTACTTCAAGTCGGAAGAGGACAACAAGAAGACCTTCACGAGCGACGGGTTCTTCAAGACAGGCGACCTGGCAAAGATAGACGAATCGGGAACGATGACGATCACCGGGAGAATCAAAGAGACCATACTGCGCGGCGGCGAAACGATCAGTGCTGTCGCTATCGAGCGAATGATCAGCTCTCACCCGGGCGTCGCGGAAGCAGCGGTCATCGGCATGCCAGATAAGGTATTCGGCGAGCGCATTTGCGCGTATGTGACGCTCAAAGAAGGGGCGAGCCTTTCCTTTCAGGAGCTCGTCGCGTACCTGAAGAGTATCGGTGCCTCAGTCCTTCAAATGCCAGAACGCCTGGAGATCATCGATGCCATCCCGCTCACGAAGATAGGAAAAGCTGACAAGAAAGCGCTCAAAGAAGACATCGCAAAGAAACTGGCCTCTCCATAGCGGGGCAAGGTCTTTTCGCCATGGATGCGGTCCCGATCATATACCCTTAGGAAGGAGGAACGAACAATGCCGCTTTTTGAAGACACCCAGGAAGAACGCGATTTTAGATTGGCTCTGCGGAAGTTCATTGCCCGGGAGCTGACGCCTCACCGCGAAGAATGGGAGAAAAACAGGCTCGTCCCGAAAGAAGCGTGGAAGAAGATGGGCAAACAGGGATTCCTGTGTGCATGGCTCCCCGAAGAATACGGCGGCGCGGCCGTCGATTTCAGGTATTCCGTGATTGTCGGCCAGGAGCTCCTCAGGGGCGACGCCATGGGCATCGGTGTGCCCAACCACCAGGATGTTGCCACCCACTATGTCTATCGCTACGGCTCCGAGGAGCTGAAGAAGAGGCTCCTCCCGAAGTGTGCCTCCGGCGACGCGATCGGCTGCATCTGCATGACCGAGCCGAACGCCGGATCGGATGTCGCCGCCATCAAGACGAAGGCGGTGAGGCAGGGTGATCACTATATTCTCAACGGCCAGAAGACCTTCATCACAAACGGCACCAATGCGGATTTCATGGTCGTCATGTGCAGGGTCGAATCGCCCGACGTGGATCCGAAGAAGAACTACACGCTCCTCTGCGTCGAAGGAGAAGAGGCCCTCAAGCACGTGCAACGGCGGCAGCTAGAGAAGATGGGGCGCCATGCCACTGATACGACAGAGCTCTTTTTCGATGACTGCCCCGTGCCCGTCGGCAACCTCCTCGCCCAAGAGGGGCAGGGCTTCAAGTGCACCATGGAGGAGCTGGGCCGCGAGAGGCTGGAGCTCTGCATAAAGAGTCAGGCCTATGCGGAGGAATGTCTCAAGGAGGCCCTCAACTACGCGAAAGTACGGGAGGCCTTTGGAAAGCCCATCGGCAACATCGAGTACGTCTCCTTCATGCTTGCCGAGATGGCAACGGAAGTAGAGATCGGCAACGCCTTTCTCCATGTGTGCGTGGAAGAGTTCGTGAGGGGAGAGGACATCACGATGAAAGTCTCCATGGCAAAGGCATGGATCGCGGAGATGGCAAACAGGGTTGCCTACAAAGCAGTCCAGATCCACGGCGGCTACGGCTACATGGCTGAATATCGGATATGCAGGCTCTATCAGGATGTGCGCGTCATGCCGATCTTCGGGGGGACCACGGAGATCATGAACGTCGTCATCGCGCGGCAGCTCGGCCTGAAGCCACTCTTCTAGAGGGTGGTCCATCCGCGCCGGATGCATCATTCTCCAGAAAGCTGATGCATCCGGCAGGTACGGCCCTAAACGTCGGTCGTCCCCCCAATGGGGATATAGACGCCTTTGATATGGGGGGATACTTCGTGCGCGGCGTCTCCATGAAGCGGGCCTTTTCGCTTTTCTAGACCCACCTTGCTGCCCTGAAGCCCTCGTGGATCGCATCGAGGATCCTCCTGGGTTTGATGCAATCGCCTATTTCAAAGACTTCGATGGCGTCTTCCCCGGCGAGGCCGTCAATGAGCCTCCTTTCAGGCCGGAAGCCGATGGCCAGCACGACACTGTCGCAGGGGATTCCCTCTTCT
>CAYZAF010000463.1:0-4016 GCA_964476435.1 uncultured Syntrophaceae bacterium | reverse complement strand
TGCGGAGTATCACACAGGAGAATTAAAGGGCAGGAACCCGCGGCAGACCACACTTTGGTGCCGCGGGTGGGTCCGCAATCGGTGCGTGAGCGAGTCTTGCGTGCTGACGGGTCAGCACCGGAGGCGCAGCGAATCGGAAGGAACAGCCTTCGAAAGCGAACGGTGGGGTTGTCCTTCAGGGTAACCCTGTCTTTCAATTCAAACTGACGGACCTCTACTATATAGTGAGAAAGGGACAATCCAGAAGAGGAGAGGTTTCGGGCTGAAGGGGAGCGGTGCCCTTAAAAGTCGGGAGAAAGAGCAAATGGAGCCCGCGCAAGACCGTCGGGTGTGGGGCTTAAGCTCCCGACTCCTCTATCGCGTGCCCCAGGCGCGGACTCTCAGGGTAAAGAGCGCATAGGGGAAGACCCAGAGGAGGGTGAGGAAGGAGAAGTACGCATAGATGATGCCGTACGGAAAGAGCCACGACCGCTCCGTGTACCAGTAGTAGAACATGTTCATCGTGGAGAGGATCGCCATTGCGGAAAAGAACCGGAGGAGCGTGGCGGGATGGTGGACGGAGAGGACCGCAAGGAAGACGAGGCTGGCCCAGCCTACGGGGAATCTCATGTTCGTAATGATCATGTCTGCAAGGGAGATGAACATGGACCGAGGGGAGCGCTTCCACACGATGCGCATGAAGTGGATGAACTCCCGTACGTAACTCCTATCCCATCGGAGATACATCTTGCACAGTTTGCGGTACTTCCACGGGACGACCGTGTGTACCCGCCCGGTGCGCTGAAAGACAGCGTCGTACCCGGCCGATAGGATAAAATTCGTCATGGCCCTGTCTTCGCCGTACGTACATCTCCTGCCGAGAAAAGTCTGGTTGATCCATTGAGGCAGCACCCGTCTCACTACGGCCCTTCGGTAGGCTGAAAGGGCGCCCGGGCAACAGTACACGGTGCCGTAGGTCGATTGAATGGCCCTCAGGAAGTCGAAGGAGAGCACGTATCGTACCTGGAGCATCCTCGGAATCAACCCTTGCGTCCGGTTATAGACGAGGACCTTCCCGGCGACAGCGCCGACCTTGGGGTTCGCAAACGGGCCAGCCATCGCGAGAAGGCTTGCCCGCTCCACGACGCTGTCCGAATCCAGGGTCATCACTATGTCGCCCCTGGCCCGGCGAAAGCCTTCCTCCAGCCCGGCTCGCTTTCCCCTGTTCTTCGGGAACCGGACAGGGGTGATCATATGGGGATACGCGCGGGCTGCCTCGCGGATATACTGCCACGTATCGTCCGTGCTCCCGTCGTCGATCACGAAGACTTCGAGGCGGCCCCGCGGATAGTCAGCCTCGAGCACCGAATAGATTGCCTTCTTGACCATCTCGCCCTCATTGTACGCGGGAATGATGACCGTGAGGGAGGGGGCGTTCCTATAATCACTGGAGGGAAAGGGCCGGTAGGAAAACCAAAGAATTGTTCTGAACACGAGAAAGAGGGTCCCCGTGAGGCCCCACAAAAGGCCTGGCTGGACAACGGCCTCCCAGGTGCCCGCGTGCAGGAGCGTGAAGAAAAGGGGATGAAACAGGCGATTGACGACGGCGGTACGGAGAACGAGGAGGACGACCGCAGTAGTGGCGCTGCACACGATCCAATCGAGAAGATCGACCCGGCGGCCCTCCTTGATAGGGGCCTCGATCGCGATTGGCTCAAGGGCTCCTTCGGGAATAGTTATCCGGCTTGCCTCGCTGATGAGAGGAGGATCCATGATCACCTTTTTCTTTTCATGGTAGCACAAGGCATTTGAGCTTCACAACCTTGGGAATGACGATCCTGGCCCCAGAAGGAGGAAGCAAGCATTGCCGCACGGCCTTGCCGCAGCCGCACCTCGGAGCGTTTTTTGCTCATTGGGCGATCTAGTTACTATATGACCTCGATCAGGGCAAAGCACGAAAAGAGGTGGGATTGGTGGAAAGCAGACCCCCCTAAAGCTTCCGCTGCTTGCGGGACAAAACTAAGGAGCGCCCGAAAGCCGCGTCCCCTTTTAGGGCTGGGACCTCACTATCCTGGAGAGGACCTTTGCGAACCTTGCATTCTCACGGTGGCGCCGGATAGGCACGCGCAAGAATGTCTGGCGGTTTTCGTCCTCGAACATCTCGATGCGCACGTGCCCCTCCTCCAGGCCTCTTCTCATAGCTGCCGGAGAAATATGCGGCCTAATAAGGACGAAGGGGCAGGGGGTGTCGATGATTTCCGCCCCGTCGAGGCGGCCGAGCCTCTGTAAGAGAAATACTTTCTCTGCCTTGATGAACTCGGCCGTCCTTGCGCGGAATCCCTTGTCCCGAAGGGAGCTGATCGCGCCCGCTGCCGCCACGGTATTCACGGGGCCGGGGTGGACGGGACCGCTCACGAGACCGAGGAGGGAAGCGCTTCCGACAGCGTAGCCGAGTCTCAGACCAGCCATTGCGTGGTAGAGGGAAAAGGATCGCACGATGAGCACACGATCCGACCTCACCGCCCTCTGGACGGGCGAGTCTCCGTGGGCGAACTCGATGAGTGCCTCGTCGAGGACAAGCACTGCGCGGACCTCCTCGGTCCGCTCTATGAGCGCGTGAAGCGCCGAAAGGGGAATGACGCTCCCTGTTACGCCGTGAGGATTCGGGATGAGGAGCATGTCGAGCCCGCTGATCGAGGCCGGAAGCCGGCCAATGTCGAAGGCGAAGCCGTTATCGCTCCTTAGGGGAAAGGGAATAGGCTCTACCCCTGCCCCTCGCAGTATGGCTGCGTGATGGAAGGGAAGGGGGGAGGGAATGAGTACCTTATCGGGCCTAAGACGGGCGAGGAAGAGCTGGAGAAGCTCCGTGGAGCCGTGGCCGAACAGGATGTTCTCGGGTGCTATGTGCTCTGTCCTGGCGATATGACGCCTCAGGCGCCAGGTCGCGGGGTCGGGGTGGCGGCTGATTGTCTTGAGGGCCGCCCTCATCGCGTTCTTTGCCTTGTTCGAAGGGCCGAGGGGGTTTGTGAGGAGCGTAAAGTCGAGCACTTTTCCGGAGGGTGCCTTTGCCTCGCAGGCCGGATCGCCGGTGTTCATATGCATAATTGGACAGCCTCGGGCGGCGGCTGTCAAGGGAAAAGGGAGCCGGGGATGTCGGTAACAGCCTCACGTTCCTCTCGCGTGGTTCTCACGGGTTCCCCGGAGCCTCTCGCGATGCTCCCTTCGAGAAAGAAGCACGCTTCGAGGAACTTTAGGGTTGCGAAAGCCGAAAGCTGATCTTTCTTGCTCTTAGCGTCTCGAGTCAGCCGCGCGCATTCCGGCACCTTGAAATGGCACCGGCCTAGCTGGTATAGTTATAGGCACATGGAACTATTTACGGGCCAGGACCTCGGAAAGAGGGTAAAGAAGCCCCTTGCCGACCGGATGAGGCCGAAGAGCCTTGGCGAGTTCGTCGGCCAGGAGCATCTCCTCGGGGAGGGGAAGTTCCTCAAGATCCTTCTCGGGAAGAAAGAGGTGCCGTCTATGATCTTCTGGGGGCCTTCGGGGGTCGGGAAGACCACCTTGGGGTTCCTCATAGGGAAGTACCTCAGCCTCCCTTTCGTTTCCCTTTCCGCGGTGAACGTAGGCATCAAAGAGGTGAAGGAGATCATCCAGAAGTCGAAGCTCCAGAAGATGATCCTCTTCATCGACGAATTCCACCGTTTCAACAAGCTCCAGCAGGACACCTTCCTCCCCTACGTGGAGAGGGGGGACATCATTCTCATCGGCGCTACCACCGAAAACCCCTCCTTCGAGATCGTCGCGCCCCTCCTTTCCCGGATGAAGGTCCTCACCCTCTCTCCCCTCACCGAGGAGCAGGTTGCCTCCATCCTGACGCGGGCGCTCAAGGAGGATGCGGAGCTAAGGGCCATCCCTGCTGTCCTTGAGGAGAACGTCCTTGAGGAGATGGCCACCCTCGTCACTGGGGACGCGAGAAAGGCCCTCAACCTTCTCGAGGTGGCCTACGCACTGGCAATCGAGAAGAACGGCCGAGCGCC